>NZ_JACJEQ010000001.1:283897-571962 GCF_014164125.1 Pseudoalteromonas sp. SG44-8
CACGGCTACCGTGCTCGCAAGAGTTTACTGCATGTGCTTTGGGAGCAAGAGCAATGGCTCGAAAAGTACTTGTTAAGTGACGAAGCTCCTGTAAGCGATGCTCAAGCAAATACTGAACCTTCTGTATCAGAGTAAATTGAAAGCGCGGTTTATGCTGCGCTTTTTATGCCAAAAAGTGCCCCTCACAATTTTAAGTGTTTTATAAATTTTTTCTATTGCGCAGAGTTACAACCTGATATTCAGTACATCACTACAGCTATTAGTTAGAGAGCAACGGCAAGTAAATTCAACGTAGTTAGAGTTGGAAATTATTACCTGTACGTCTGAATTTTGGTTATTTAGAGTGAGGTGAATTATAAATTAAATCATGACTTTATAGTTTATTCTCGTTCGCAATGTCATCCCATTGACATGATAATTACATTTAGCTGTCAATATTACGCTTTAGGGTATCGTGATTAATTAAAACTAAAACGATACCAAGGAAATGTGATGAAATTGAAACCGATAGTAGGCAGCTTATTAATGCTAGGTCTATTAAGTGGCTGTGATCTAGCAGATGATGATAATGATTTAGAGCCTTTGCGTTACCAACTGATATTAAATATCACAGAGCAAAGTGCTGGAAACGTAGTAATAAGTCCAGAGCGTGCTGATTATGAGCAAGGTGCTATTGTTATGCTAAACGCTCAGGCTGCACAAGGATATAAATTTGTTTCATGGTCTGGCGATATTGGTAACGCAGACTATAGCGCGACTTCTTTAACTCTTACAATGAATAACCATAAAGAGGTTACTGCAACATTTAGCCAAATTACTGAGACACCATCAGCAGGGCAAGTGGTGATCAACGAGGTGCGTTCAAATGAAGGCGGTTATGATTTTATTGAGTTGTTTAATAACTCTGAACAAGCATTTACCTTTAGTGACGCTAATTGGGCAGTAAATGATTTAAAAGGCTTTGAGATTGATAAAGAGCCGGGCATTAAAATTCCACAAGGTACAACCATCGCTGCAGGTGGGTTTTTAGTGATTGCCACAGATCAAACTAGCATTCCATTTGATGCACCAACAGATACTTTAGTTGCCACTGCTGGCGATACTGATTTTGGTTTAGGTAAAGGCGACACCGCATTACTGGTGCACAACAATCAAATTGTAGATAGCGCACATTGGAGTGATGGTAGCCATGTGTCTACATGGGGGCGTTTACCAGATGGTGGTAATTGGCACACTCAAGATGAAGCGCTCGCGCCAACGCCTGGTGCTGCCAATAAATTACCAGCGCCGGTTGATGGTGCAACTGCCGCTAATATTGTGATCAATGAAGTGGTTTCAAAAGGCCGTGATGACGCCGATTTTGATTTTGTTGAGCTGTACAACACATCTTCTGAACCATTTGTTTTTGCAGCTAATGAGTGGGAGTTAGTTGATTTAGACCGTGAAGCGAATAACCAAGCGGGTTTAACTATCCCTGCAGGTACAGAAATTCCTGGCCACGGCTTTATTGTATTATTGCCGAATTTAGTTACGGGTGCTCAGTTACCTAACGGTGCACCCGCAACAGCTATTTTAAATAATAATGAAGACTTTGGCTTAGGCAAAGGCGAAACCATTAAACTAAAATACCAAGGCCAAGTGCATCAACAAGTCAGTTATGGCGATTTCCATGTTAATAGTTATGGCCGTTTTCCTGATGGTATGGAATTTATAGAGCTTGTTGATGAGAATGCGCCACAACTTTATGCCAGCCCTGGACGTAAAAACTTCAAAACTCCTATGCATGTTGGTGCTGCAACTACATTAAATTTCACATCATTTAATGATCAAGAAGCGGCTCTTGAAAGCAAAGGCTTCCGAGTATTTGGTAAAGGTGCAGATTTAGCTGCAGACGTTGAGCCTGAGTATGTCGCCGTATCAGCTGATTCAAGCACTGCATGGGTGTCATTGCAAGAGAATAACGGCCTTGCAAAAATAGACTTAACCACGAAAACTATCACTGATATTTTTCCGCTGGGCTTTAAAGATTATGGTATGGCTGGCAATGAAATCGATGCCAGTGATAAAGATAATATGATCAAACTACAAACTCGCGCAAACGTAGTGGGTATGTATCAACCTGATGGCATCGCAACATTTACACAAGATGGCATAGATTACGTTTTAACTGCCAACGAGGGGGATATACGTGACTGGTTTAGCAACTTCGCTGAAGGTGAGAAAGTTGCAGATATCGTGCTTGATGAGTCGGTATTTACAGACGTAAGTATATTACAAAACAACGTCGAATTAGGGCGTTTATTAGTATCGCAATATGTTGATTCTGATACTGCAGCATCAAGTCATAATAAACTCTATAGTTTTGGTGCACGTTCATTCTCAATCTTCAATGGTGATACCGGGGAGCAGGTGTTTGATAGTGGTTCATCACTTGCCTTTGAAGCTAATAAAGCCGGCGTTTACCCAGATGGTCGCAGTGATGCGAAAGGCACTGAGCCTGAGAGTGTAACAACAGGTATGGTTGCCAATAAGCGCTATGCATTTATTGCTTTAGAGCGTGCTGATGCGGTTGCAGTATATGATATTAGTGATGTTAATGCCGTAAGTTTTGTGCAAATGCTCGTTACCCAAGGTGATGATGCGCCAGAAGGGGTGTTATTTATAACCGCTGATCAAAGCCCAACGTCAAAAGCGCAGCTGGTAGTTGCAAACGAAGACAGTGGTAATATCACCGTCTATAGTGAAAACAACGAAGGCAAGTTTGATTTTGCATCACGCTTGTTAATTGAAGGTGGTGAAGGCGCCGCAGAGATCACGGCTTATGATGCACAAACAAAACGTTTATTCGTAGTAAATAACGGCAGCTTGCTTAACGCTCCTCGTATTGAAGTGATTGATTTTGCTAACCCAAATAACATTGCAACACTTGGCGCAATTGATATTAGCTATTACGGTGCAGGTGTTAATTCTGTCGCAGTATCAAACGGAAAACTTGCCGCTGCGATCGAGTCAGGCGTGAAAACTGATACTGGCGTTGTTGCTATGTTTAACACGAGTAGTTATGAGCTTGAAATGATATCTGCGGTCGGAGCACTGCCAGATATGGTAACTTTCAGTCCCGATGGTAAATTAATCATCACCGCTGACGAAGGCGAACCGAGTGAAGACTATAACGTAGATCCGCTAGGCTCTGTATCAATTATTACCGTGCCAACAATACAGTAGCTAATTCAGATTTATTTAAACTTCATCTATAACAAAGGTCTCTATTGAGGCCTTTTTTATTAATATATTTAAACGATAAAAGCCCGACATTTTTATAATGCCGAGCTTTGGACTTTATTAAGGTTTCCATGAAACGTTATATGTAAAGTGACAACTCTTTACTTTTCGGTTGTCTTTGTTTTCTCTTTACGTATTTTTCGCTTTTCTTTTAACGTCATTTTTGCTGGTTTTTTAGCTTTTTCTTTACTCATTATAAATAACTCCAATTAAATATATAAAAATTAATAAATAAAAATTGAAATGATTTACTCTATATAATTCTCCTTACTATTAATTGCTAATATTTGCCAAGAGTGAAAACATCCATATTCTTTACACTCAAAAATGTGACCTATTTTATGTCCTAAAAGATCAGTACCTATAGAAGAGTGTAATGACACAACATTATTACATAGGCCCTTTTCTGCAGCCGGAACTAAGCTTATACGGCGTTTATAACCCGTATCAGTATGCTGGATGACTACGGTACAGCCAATTTGTACATGTGGGCTAAACTTTGACCAAGGTCGTTGTGAATACTCTATTTTTTGCAACACATGCGCGAGTTTCAGCGGATGTAAAAATGCTGAACTTTGGCTTAAATAGTTTTTATACTTATAAAAAGCAGGGGTTTTGTACCCGAACAGAAAAGCAAACACGGACTAAATCTCCACGAAAACTGAACCGAACTTAAATTTAAAATAATACAGTGAGACTGCCGAGTGTAAGAGTTACACTCGGCTTAAATGTCGAAGGTGAGATTTGTTTTTTGTGGATGAGATATTAATATAAACATGATGTTCCTCTTATTTAAAGTAATCATACCTCATAAAAATATTATATCAATGGTGTTTTATAATTTAAAAATAAAGATATTAATTTTAAATTTACTAGTGTGCGTTAATTCCATGTTTTTTTGTGCGTAGCGTGCGTTTTGATACTAAATAATATGCCACAGGAACAAAATAAAATGACAACACAGTGGTTAATACAGTACCACCTGCGATAGCGACGGCAAACGGAGGCCAAAAACCTCCGCCGGCGAGTATGAGTGGTAAAAAGCCACCAACGGTGGTGATAGTCGTGGAGCTGATATGGCGTGAGCAAGTCATCACAGCGGCAACGATTTTGTTTTTATCAGTGAGGGCTTGCAGTGAATTTAACTCTGATAAAATGACAATGGCGGCATTTATGGCCAGTCCCATTAAGCCCAATAAACCAATGATCACAGTAAAACCAAACGGGTAGCCAGCAATAAATACACTGAGCAAGCCCAGCATTGCAGCTTGCAGGGCGTTTATTAAGATTAGCCCTGTGGTGGTAAATGAATTAAATGACATCACCAGTACGGTGATCAATAACACGACAATAATCCCCACTTGGCCAAGCAATTTACCAACCGCTTCGTTGCGTTTTTGCGACTCACCACCGAGCTCTAATCTGTAGCCATGGGGTAATACAAAGTCTGATTGTGCAATGGTGGCGGTCACTTCATTCAGTACGGTTTGCGGTAATACGCCAGTTGCTAAATAAGCTTCGATAATATTAACACGTTCACCGTCACGGCGAGCGATAGAGCCACGAGAAGGGCTCAGTGTTGCACTGGCAAATGATTCAACCACTAGCGGTTGTGCAGTATCTATTTGGTTTGAACTAGCTGGCGTATTTAACTGCGTACTAAATAGCGAGCTAATATCATCTCGGCGCTTATCTGCAACTCTAACACGTACGGGAGCGGTTTCGGTATTATCAATAATACTGCCGACCACGACACCATTGAACTGGTTTTGTAGTTGTGTTGCCATATTACTTAGGCTTAATCCTGCATGAGTCAGCGCTGCTTCATCGGTGTTTAACCATAGTTTAGGCGAGCCCGACAATAAGGTTGGACGGGTGTGGGTTATATCGTTATGAGCAATGAGCTGCGTGCGTAATTGTTGGCCCAGTTCAGAGAGAGTATCTAGGCTTGGGCCATAAATACGCATTTCAATTGGTGCATTGAATGGTGGACCTTGCTCAAGCTTTCTGACTAAAGTTTGTGCGTTTGGAAATGCTTTATCAAGCTGTATTTGCAAGCTTTTTATTAACTCGTTGGCACGTTCAAAGTCGGTTACTTTTACCATCGCTTGCGCATAGTTATTGGCGCCGCGATTACGCTGGAGCATATTATAGTAAAAGCTTGGGAAATTAGTTCCGATCATCCAATCAAGCTTTTCAATGCCTTCAGATTGCCGAATTAGTTGATCCATTTTCTCTATGGCTTGTCGAGTTGATGTAATACTCACATGAGGGGCAAAATGCACTTCAATTTGAAACATATCGCGATCTGAGGGCGGGAAAAACTGCTCGGTGAGTTGTCCTGCCCCAAAAAAACCGGCAACAGGGAGTATAAAGACCAGTAGTAAAGTGAGTATTGGTTTTTCTAGGCTACGTTTTAACGTTGCTTCAAAGCGTTTACTGAGTTTAGGTGTGCGTATACCTTGATAAAAGATACCAGTACGCTGTTCGTTATTGATAAATTGCCCTGCAAATACCACCACTAAAGAGTGTGAAATCAGGTATGAACCAATTAAGGCAAAAATAACACTTAAGGCAATACCGCCAATAAACTCTCCTGCAGCACCTGGCATCAGCACAATCGGTGCAAACGCTAAAATAGTTGTTAGAGTTGAGCCAAGCAGTGGAAGCCAAAAATGTGCCACGGCTTTTTCTACTGCGGCTAAAGCTGTTAGGCCTTGTTGGCGAAAGCGCTGAACAGCATCGGTGATGACAATGGCGTTATCAACCATAATGCCCAGTGCCACGACTAAACCGGTAACCGACATTTGATGAATAGGTAAGCCATAGAGCTGCATACTTACTAACGTAAACAATACGGTTAAAGGTAACGCGGTGCCGACAACCAGAGCAGCTTTAAAACCTAAAGTGATAAATAATACCACTAGAATAAGCACAAACCCCACGGTAATATTGCTGAGTAAATCGGCTAAACGAGTTTGGGTATAACCGCGTTGATCAAAAATATCTTGGAGTAAAATTTGGCTTGGTAAGTCTTGGCTAAAGTTATCGATGGCGACATCAACACGCTTAGAAAAAGTATCGATACGCAAGTTTGGTAACATGCGGATCGCAATATAAATACCGGGTTTTCCATCAATTAATGCAATTTCGTTCACGGGTGTTTTTACTGAGCGAGTAATTTGGGCTACATCAGAGAGTTGATATTGCCCTGCATTTTGATTACTACTTAGTGGAATTGCGCCAATGCGAGCAATCGAGTCAAACGCACCGGTCACTTCAATTTGCATTTGCGATTTGTCATTTGTAAGGGTACCAGCGGCTACTTTTGCATCTGCACCTTGAATAGCTGCATGAATATGCGCTAAAGGAATACCGGCTAAACTGGCTTTTTGTTGATCAACCGCAACTAAAATTTCCTCATCAACTTGGCCAAAAAAATGCACCAACTCCACACCCGAAACATTACGCAATTGATTTTGCAGTTCTTTTGCATAGCGATTAACCGTTGCTAATGTGGTTATATCGTCATTGGCGTTAAGCGATAAGATACGAGTATAAGCATAGCCACGCTCGTCATCCAGTAGCGGTGATGAAGCATTTACTGGCAACTGGTTGTTGACATCACCTAATAAATCACGCATTCGCGACCAAATGGGTTTAACGTTCGTGACTTCGTCTTTTAGCTCAATGGTGATCACTGAGAGCCCAGGACGAGAAATCGACGATAAATGCTTTACTTCAGCTTGGGATTTTAGTTTTTGTTCGATTTTTTCACTTATTTGCACCTCAACTCGTTCAGCACTGGCGCCAGGTAAAGCAGTGGTTACGATAGCGATACGATTAGTTATTCGAGGATCTTCACTGCGCGCTAAGCCACTGATCGCAGCTAAACCACTAACGATAAGTAACGCCACTAAAAGCGCTTGGACACGCCCGTGATTAAATAAATAGCGGATCATCACAGCACCTTGGTTGGTTGATTTGCAACAACATTAACCGAAATGTTGGCCGACAGCTTATGCATGCCATTGGCAACAATTTGCGCACCATTGTGTAATGGGGCGCCAATAAATGCATAGCCATCATGGGCATAATAAAGCTGCACAATGATAGGTTTTAGTACCTTGTTTTTTATTTGATAAACCTGCCAAGTACCGCGCACACCATCGGCAAGGGCATCAAGAGGCACCCAAAAACCGCTTTGTTGCTGATATTGTTGCACTGTTAATTTTGCTAATTGGCCAGCATAAACAACTGCGCTACTTGGCAAAGCAAAGCGCATTGTTAAGGTTTGTGTATGTGGGTCGATACTCGCTCCTTTACTGATAGATTGTGCAGTAAAGTTTTGTCCGGCAATCTCAATGTCCATGCTATTTTGGATGGTGCTTTGCAGTGTCAGTGGGATCCCCATGCTTACTTGCGCATGTTGGTTTTCGATTAAACGCACAATCGGTGTACTGGCTGCAACAATTTCACCTTGTGAGGCAAAGCGCTGGCCTAAAATACCGTTGAATGGCGCGGTTAAATGTGCCTTTTCAGTGCGAATACTGACTTCATTCAAGTTTGCTGCTATTGCGGCTAGTTCTGCGTTAAGTACAGCGATATTGGTTTTAACTTGGTCAAGTGCCGAGGTGGCCGAGTAGTTCTTTTTATCAAGTTCTGCTAAACGCTTTTTTTCAAGTTTAGCGAAGGTAAGTTGTGCTTGAATTCGTTGTTTTTGCGCCTGGAGTTTTTGTTCTTCGATAACTAAAAGCTGCGTATTTTGGCGTGCAATAATATCGCCTTGTTTTACTTGCTCGCCTTGATCAAAATAAATTTGTGCAATTTTTCCTGGAAATTCAAAACTCAACTTTGCATCGTTTTGTATGACCACTTTGCCACTAAGCGTACGTGTTTGATAATAGCCCGCCTCTTGTTGTACTGTGTAGGCAGCTACATGGACCAGACTTTCGCCGTAACATATAAATGGTGTGAATAAAATGAATGCACTAAGCAGATATTTTTTCATTATAATATCCTTATTTATCGCCATGTTAAATCAGCGTGGTTAGTCAGGTGCATTAAACACAGTTATGCTTTGTGCTAGACGCAGAATGATTTAGAATTGGACTCAAGAGTCTAATTTTGTATAAATATAAATCAATCAAACTAGACTGTCTAGTTTGATTTGAGGTGAAAATGGAAATAACTACCCTAAGTCGGTCAGAACAAAAACGACAACAAATTATTACAGCTGCAACGACCTTGTTCATGGATAAAGGCTTTCCTAATACCAGCATGGATCAAATTGCTAAATTAGCCCAAGTATCTAAACAAACGGTTTATAGTCATTTCAAAGACAAAAATAATCTATTTGTTGAAACTGTAACAGCGCATTGTTCCTCCTCAAACTTACGTAAAGAGCGTTTTGAGCCAGCGCAAAGCCTAGAGGAAAACTTACTACGTGTTGTGACTAATTTTATTACACTGGTATTTTCACCCGAGGCATTGAAAGTATACGACACGTGCGTAGCGCACAAAGATGAATACCCTGAGTTGGCCTTATTGTTTTATGACGCTGCCCCTAAAGTAGTGATGCAGCAGGTAGAGGTCTGCTTATGTAGTATTGCACAGGCGGGCTTGCTTGATATCGACAACCCTAAGTTTGCCACGTTACAGTTACTGGGCATGGCCACAGGTGATTGGAAATTACGCCATGCACTTGGGCACGCAAAAATTAATGATGTACCGCCAGCAGCATATATTGAAGATTGCGTAAGGCGGTTTATTAAAATGTATCGCTAAGGCTTTTGAGTAACCACTTACTGCAATATAAATTCATCGATAGGTTGTTTAGTTAATTTACCTATTTGCTTAAAAATGAAAATAATTGCTCCGCCTAATAGCACCATAGTCGGCGCCACAATGACTGGGTAGCTTAACCAAGTCATACGTCCTAACTCTTCGGCATAAGCTGTTGTGCCAGGCATACTAACAACAATACTTTTCGCTAAAAAGTAGTTGAGTGTTGCAGATAAAAAGAACGCACTGGCAACAATAAAACCGGCAAGACGCATTTTTGCATCAAATACCGCGGTGTTGTTTTGTTGCTCTAACGAATGCATAAGTTTATCAATATCAAGCAATTCAGGGTTAATTAGTAATTTACGGATCAGCGGATAAGGAGTGTACTGGCTGATCAATACAATCACACCAATAATTGCTGGTACCATCGCTTCTTTAATCGCGATATAAGCTGGGTCAAGTTCAAATAAACTGATACCGCCAGTAAGTAGTACGCTGATAATGCCAAGTACTGAGAAAAAGTTTACTTTGCCTGATTGTTTAAGTTCCCACAAACCAAATAACAGCGGAAAAGCAAGTGCTACCACCACTGCCCATACCGGGCCTAACGTATCAGGTGTACTAAAGCGGCTTAAAATCACCGCAGGTAAAATAATATTAAAAATTATATTACTGAAAAAATTACTCTTCTTTTTTGCCGCTGTCATTATGCATCAATCATTGGTATTCAATACATAAAGTATATACACAAGTTACTTTAAGATATAGACCCGCTGTGTTGCAGTAGTTACAAGTAAGTTTAGGATAATTTGCTTTATGCAGACTGGTTTAATGAATCTGAGATTTCATCACAGTGCTGTTTTAAAATTTCGATAGCCACTTTGGTTTTACCTGCCAAAATATCTCTTGCTGGGGTAATTGCATACACACTGTAGGTTGGCAGTTGCCAGTCAGTGCATAACTCAACGAGTTCTCCTTCTAGCAATAATGATTGTACTTCTGGCTTTGGTAAAATTGCATAACCAACGCCATCACACACTAATTGAATAATACTGTGCATGTTATTAACCACGATACGTGGTTTTGGGAGCGCTTTTTTTTGGCTGTTTAAACTATGCGTTAGTGGGTGATCTGCAGTGCAATGCGAGATACGAGTATGATGGTTTAACTGCCAAGGCGACAGTGTGCAATGCTCAGCCAATGGGTGACTTTTATGCACACATAATACGAGTGGCCACTTCGCCAAAGGCCGAGCAACTAAACTTGAATCATCCAGCGGGCCAATCGCTATAGCCAAATCAGCGCCCGACTTTATTATATCAAGGGGTTCGTCAGATAAAGTCAGTTGCACATCAAAATCAGGGTACTGGTTGGTTAATTTTTTAAGCGGTTCACTTAATATTCCGCCACCAAATCCAACCGGTGCTACTAACTTTAATTGACCACTAGGGCTGTTTTGTAAAAATTGCAGCTTTTCACCAGCTTGTTTTGCAGCGGTGAGGATGGTTACACAGCTTTGATAATAAATCTCGCCAGCCTCGGTGAGTGTCAGTTCTCGTGGACTGCGATTAAATAAGCTCAACTTAATATCAAGCTCTATTTGTTTGATTTGTTGGCTAATTGCTGATGTGGTCATGGCAAGATCAACTGCGGCTTTACTCATACTACCCGTTTCAACAATGCGCACAAATACAGTTAATGTGCGAAGTAATTTTGTATTCATTTGGTTAAGTCTTACTTAATACTGTTTTAAGAAAATACACATTGTAGAAAAAGGAACATCTCACTACCATGCAAACGCTAATTATTATCATTTAAACTGCATTTGTCACGGAGAAAAATCATGAACCCGGTAAGTTGTAAGTTAATACCGTTAACTAGCGCCATTTTAACCGCGCTTAGTTTATCCAGCTCAATAGTGTTAGCTGATGAAACGAAACAAGATATGGAAGTTATCGTGGTATCAGCGTCAGGTTATGAGCAAATGTTAAAGGACGCGCCAGCAAGCATCAGTGTGATTGATCGCGCAGATCTGGAAAAACGCTTTTATCGTGACTTAACCGATGCAATGACCGATGTCCCTGGAGTTGTGGTTACCGGCGGTGGCGATCGCAAAGATATAAGCCTGCGAGGCATGGCTAGCCAATACACATTAATTTTAGTTGATGGCCAGCGACAATCATCACGTGAAACAAGGCCAAACAGTGATGGACCAGGTGTTGAAGGTGCATGGACACCGCCAATCTCTGCAATTGAACGCATTGAAGTGATACGTGGGCCTATGTCGTCCTTGTATGGCTCAGACGCTATCGGCGGGGTGATAAACATTATTACTCGAAAAACACCCCAGCAGTGGTATGGTGAGCTGCGTTTAGACAGTACAGTTCAACAAAGTAGCGACTCAGGTAATACTAATCAAGGTAGTTTTTTCGCAGCTGGTGGACTTGTCCCAGAATTATTAGGTGTGCAATTATATGGGCAGTTTTCCAAACGTGACGAAGATAATTTTACTTCAGGCTTTAGGGGCAAAGAGCAAAGTAACCTTAAAGCGAAGTTTATTTTAACGCCAAACGATAATCACGAAATAATGCTAGAGGTTGGCAGCGCGCAGCAAAAATTTGAAAACACACTGGGTAAAACAGTTGAACCATTGGCGCCGGGTGAAAGCTGTGGCCGAAGAGGTTGCCCAGAATCATCGACAACAGAGTATGAGCAACAAACTTACTCGTTAACCCATAACGGTTATTATGACTTTGGTAACTCGCGCAGCTATTTAAAATACGATAAGTACGATAATACTTCTCGTGAAATGTTTGTTGAAAACACGGATGCGCAAACCAGTTGGACTTTACCGATTTTTGCCGGTCATAACGCGACGCTTGGTGCAGCTTACTTAAAAGAAGTGCTTGATGATTACACGAGTAATAGGATCAGCGAGTTAACCCATGTAGAAAATAAACAGTGGTCGGTATTTGCTGAGGATGAGTGGAGCACCAGCGACAAATTTAAGCTCACCACAGGTTTGCGTTACGACCACGACGATAATTTTTCAGGCCATTGGAGTCCACGTTTATATGGAGTTTATACCGCGTCTAAGGCTATCACTATAAAAGGTGGTATTTCGACAGGTTTTAGAGCGCCTAATATTCGTCAATCAAATGCAGACTGGGGACAAGTAAGTCGAGGCGGCAATATCTATGGCAACCCAGATCTTAGTCCTGAAAAGTCATTGAATTATGAAATGGGTATTTATTACGATCCACGTGGTGATTACACAATCTCAAGTACTGTGTTTTACAATGAGTTTGATGACAAAATTACGCGAATTGCATGCCCACTTACGCAATGCACGGATGGCCAAAATCAGTTTGGTTCAGATCCGACAACCTATGTAAATGTTGATGAAGCCGTGACTCAAGGGTTTGAATTTTCAGTCTCTTACGACTTAACCAGCGATTTAGGTTTAAGCGCTAATTACACTTATACCGATTCTGAGCAAAAAACCGGGCAATATAAAGGCAGTCCTCTCAATCAGTTACCTAAACATATAGTGCAAACATCGTTAAACTGGCAGCCAAGCGATAAGTTAGGGGGTTGGTTACGTGTGCATTATCGTGGTGAGGAAAGCCAACCAACCACAGGTCCTTCACAAAGCAGCCTAATTGCACCTAACTACACGTTAGCCGATGTGGGTGGTAATTATGTTTTGACTAAAAGCGTAAAGTTAGGCTTTGGTATTTATAACCTATTTGATAAAGATATCACTGAGAATGAATATGGTTATGTCGAAGACGGACGCCGTTATTGGGCATCGCTCGGGTGGCAGTTTTAATGCATACCACTTAGTAACCCCTGCTTAGGTTAAGTAATAAGGTCTCAATTGAGGCCTTATTTTATAAATGGAGCTTTATAACTAACTGAAAATATAAATAAACTATTGCTGATGAAAAGTTTCTACTCTAAAGTTAGGGTAGCATGTGTTTCTATTTCGAAGTTGCTTTGCAGCAATGTGTTTGGCTTTTAGGCAAAGCTGAGCTTAGTAGTGTGGTTATTCCTCATAAATAGGCGATAACGCAGCATTACTGGCAAACATACGGTGCGCTATGCGTTACACCTAAATAGAACAAATTTTAATCCTGAAAGGTCAGTCGCCTTAGTAAGGTAAATATTTAATTACACGCTATAATAATTAACCAATATGAAGTGGTTAGATAAGATTTTTTAGCTATAGCATCTGTCACTATGCAAAATAATACGAGGTATTTATTTGAATTTCCTTCGAAGCTTCCATGATATTGTATCTGATCAAAGTCAAAGTTTTGACGAGAAAACGCATAGTTTGCTCAAGTTTGGGCTTGATGTATTTAATTTAGATATCGCGATTGTTAGTAAAATTGAACAAAATATTTATACCGTGCTCTACGTTATAACACCTGATAATTCTTTAGCTTCTGGTACAACTTTTGATTTAGAAGGCACTTATTGTGTACATACACTCGCAGCAAATGCCGCGCTTACTTTTCATAAAGCGTCGAGTAGTCGCATTGCAAACCACCCATGTTACCTAAATTTCCAGCTCGAATCTTATATTGGTGCGCCAATAAAAGTCGGTGCAACCATATTTGGTACAGTTAATTTTTCATCACCGGCTGTATCTACTCCATTTTCGCAACAAGCCCATGACTATGTTGAGCTATTTGCACAATGGTTGGGTGCTGAGTTTGCCCGCAAGATCACCAATGAACAGCTCGTTAAAAACAATAACACGCTGTTAAAATTAGAGGCTGTAGCAAATATTGGCACGTGGGAAGTTGATTTACTCACTGACAAAGTCACTTGGAGCGAGCAAACACGGCGTATTTACCAAGTTAGTGATAGCTATGTTCCAGATCTTAATGCTGCGACTGAATTTTTTAAAGCAGGAGAAAGCAGAGAAAGCATCGTTAATGCAGTGAACTCTGCAATACAAAGTGGCGAGAAATGGCATCTCGACCTTGAACTTGTTACCGCTAATGGACAGACTTTGTGGGTATCAACATTTGGTGAAGCTGAATTATTAAATGGTCGATGTGTGAGGTTATTTGGTACCTTACAAGACGTGACTGAATCGGTCATGCTTCGCGAAGAGTTAAAAAATAAAAAAGCAGAAGCAGAGCGCATGTTAGAAGATAGAAGCATGCTACTAGCTAAAATAAGTCACGAACTCAGGACACCATTGAACGGCATAACCGGAATGTTAACTACGCTATTAGGTGAGCGCCGTGAAGATAAGAGAGTTGAAAAACTAAAGATAGCTTTGCGTAGCGCGGATATTTTACTGAGTATAATTAACGAAGTGCTCGACTTTTCAAAAATAAACCACGGTGAGTTAAAACTCGAACCAAATCATTTTTTATTAAAAACAATTTTTGTTGATCTTGCTTCGTTGTACATTCCATTGTTTAGAGATAGTAAGGTTGATTTTAAAACAAATATAACGATAGCAGATGACTGTTGGGCTTATTGCGATAATGCTCGGCTGAGCCAAATTGCGTCAAACTTATTAAGTAACGCGTTAAAATTCACTGACGAAGGCTTGGTAAAATTTAATGCTGATGTGAACGTAGTCGGTGATAAATTAGCCTTGCATCTTGAAGTGTGTGACAGCGGAAGGGGGATGAGCAACTCATTTTTAGATTCATTGTTCTCACCTTTTACACAAGAAATAGACGCAAAAAAGAGTAAAGGTGGTACCGGCTTAGGCTTGGCAATCGTAAAAGAATTGATTGATTTTATGGGGGGGACAATAACGGTTGATAGTACCTTTAATCAGGGTACGACATTTATCGTGGATATCCCACTTGCAGTCGGCGCCGTACAAATCGAAAATAATCCTCGGGTAAACGTTGTCATAGCGGCAACTAATTTATCGGTTTTAGTCGTTGATGATAACCAAATAAACCGATTAGTACTAGACGCTTCACTTGAAAAACTAAATATTAAAGCCGATTTTGCAGTTGATGGCGAAGACGCAATTTTAAAGTGTAAGCAAAAAAAATACGATCTTATTTTTATGGATTGCGTGATGCCGCAGCTGGATGGACTTGAGGCCACTAAAATTTTGCGAGCGCAACATATTTGTCCTTATGCAGATACCTTAATAGTGGCATTAACTGCAAATACATCATCTACCGATAAAGTTGCATGCAAAGAAGCTGGCATGGATATGTTTATTTCAAAGCCTTTTAAACTACATTCGATTGAGGAAGCGGTAGTTAATGCTGTAGGAAGGAGCAAAACTAAAGAAATAAGCTAGTTTACAGCGGTATTTTTTAAGGTTTTAGCTTTTCAAGTTATATTTGGTGACGGCGTGTTTAGCATTTGAGCAGTACAGTAAAAGCAGTTTACTGACAGATAAACATAACGTGGCCTAATATTTGTATGTATTTTAATGTGGTATTTGATAAAACGCACTATGATTAGTTTTATTATCGCAATATATTATTATTTCTTTATAGCTCTCAACAGCAATGAACCGTATCCTAAGATACGTTATACACTATTACGCAATGATTGATTGCTTAACTGATGTGTACTGTAAATAAATAATAAAGTCTGCAATTTTACTGTTTGAGGCATGGAGTTGAATGAAAAATAGTGGTGTGGTTTGTCTCACTGATGTACTTGAACTGATGCTTGACGCTGTTTGCGTGGTTGACAAGCAAGGGGTATTTGTTTTTGTGAGCGCGGCTTTTAAAGACATTTTTGGTTACGAGCCTTGCGAAGTAATCGGTAAACCAATGCTCGACTTTGTTTATAAAGAAGATGTTGAGATCACGCTTGACGCAGTAGATACGTTATTATCTGGAGGCTCTAAACCGCGCTTTGAAAATCGTTGGGTGAGAAAAGACGGGCAAGTAGTGCATATATTATGGTCTGTTCGCTGGTCTGATTCACATCAGTTCAGAATTGCTGTTGCTCATGATATCACCGAGCGCAAAAAATTTGAAAAGCAATTACAACATATGGTGGGACATGATCAGTTAACTGGGTTGCCCAATCGCATGCTGTTACTTGACCGAATTCAATCAACATTAACGAAAGCTGACCGACAGCAGGTTGAATTATCGCTACTATTTATAGATTTTGATGGTTTTAAAGAAGTTAATGATTCATATGGGCATCAATGTGGTGATCGATTATTACAAGCCATTGCTGCTCGGCTACAAGGGTGTGTTCGAGGGTCTGATACTGTTGGGCGTTTAGGTGGCGACGAATTTTTAGTCTTACTTCATGGGATTAGCTTACGCTCAGACGTACATAAAACAGCTGAAAAAATCCGCAAAGAGTGCGAACAAGCTTTTGTGATAGATGAACATTCATTACAGCTTTCAGTCAGTATCGGTATCGCCAGTTATCCTGAAATGGGCGAGAATGAACAACAACTTATTCAACATGCAGATCAAGCAATGTATGTTGCAAAAAATGCAGGGGGTAATCGTATTGTCTAAACACGTTACTCCCCTTTGATTAAAATCAACATTTAGCTTTATAACTATACGTCTTTTTGGGTTTGTTAGTTACTGTCTTTACTTGTAGACATTGAACTGCCAACCGATGCAACTACCACCAAAAGAATGGCTAACCATTGCCAAAGAGTTAATAACTCGCCTAAAATTATAAAGCCAGCAAGTGCCGCAATAGCGGGCTCTAAGCTCATCATAATACTAAACCCTTGTGCAGGCATATTACGCAGTGCAACCATTTCCAGCGTGTAAGGTAGGGCACTTGACATAATAGCAACCAATAAGCCTAAAGGGATCACTTCCCAGTTTAGTAGTGCACCACCTTGAGAAATAGCACCATAAGGCACTAATATAAGTGCCGCGACACTCATACCAAGGGCAACAGTCATCCCGCCAGAGCCTTGATTACCCGTTTTTTTGCCAAATAAGATATAGCCAGCCCAACACGCACCAGCTCCCAGTGCCAGAATTACGCCCAGTAGATCGAGACTTTCTTCACCTTTCATATCCGGGAGCAACATTACGATCCCCGATATAGCACAGGCGACCCAAAATAAATCTCGCTTACGTCGCGATGATAGCAGCGCTACCGCTAACGGGCCGGTAAATTCAAGTGCGACTGCAATCCCCAATGGAATACGCTCAATGGCGTAGTAAAATAAAATGTTCATACCGCCCAAGCATAAACCATAAACCATAATTGGCATGCGTTGACCAAGTGGCGGAAATGCGCGCCAAGGTTTAAACACTAAACACAATATAGCTGCTGAGAAACCTAAACGAAGTGCCGTTGTCCCTTCTGGGCCAATTATTGGAAACAGTTGCTTAGCAATTGAAGCGCCTGACTGAATAGTCACCATGGCAAGTAATACGCAAATAACAGCAATGAAAAAAGGAGGAATTGTGCGTTGCATTACAGTCCTTATAGTAGTGCAAAAGGTTATTGGCGGGGATTCTACGCGCTTTTTGAGAGTGGGGCTAAGCTTTTGCGGTAAAAGTTTTTAATTATGATGAGGTACCCAATGCGCTTTAGTAAACTTAGATTTTTGTATTCTTGCCTCAGCGTAGTCTTAAACTAAATATAGTGCTTTTAATATAAATAACGACTGCTTTGGCAAGTGATATTAGTTTAATTTAAACTTATTTATTTGTGTATTTAAATTAATCGCAACTTGCGCGAGTTCACTAGACGAAGACGAAATTTGTGCGGTTTGCGACTTCGACTGCATACTGGCATCTTGAATACCAGTTAAGCGTTCAGCTATATCTTCGGTTACTTGTGCTTGTTGCTCGGATGCAGCTGCAATGGTTCGGTTTGCATCTGAAATTAAGCGCACTTGGGTGCTTATTTCTTTGAGCATTGAGCCCACTTTTTCTGAGTTTGATACTGCGTCTTTAACCCGCGTATCACTGCTACGGATCCGTTCGGTTACAGCGTTACTTGCAGACTGTAAGCTATTGATTTTTTGTTGTATCTCAACTGTTGAGCTTTGTGTTCTGCTCGCTAATGTCCTTACCTCGTCGGCAACGACGGCAAAACCTCGACCTTGTTCGCCAGCTCGTGCGGCCTCAATTGCAGCATTAAGTGCTAATAGATTAGTTTGTTCAGCAATATTGCTGATCACATTTAAGATCACCGCTACTTCGTTAACTGAAGATTCGAGATCATTTAAATCATTAATTGACTCGGTTAATATTTCAGCAACCGATTCGACAGAATGAATACTCTGATTAACGACATCGATCCCTGCTTGTGTTTTAGCATCTGCATCTCCTGCGTTTTGAGCCGCTTCAGAGCAGTTTTTTGATACTTCTTTGACGGCGGTGGAGTTTTCATATACTGAACTTGAGATCACCTCAATTGCTTGACTCTGCTCGTCATTAAGCAGTCTTGCCTGCTGTGCAATAGAATCTAGCTCGTTTGCAGCAATTTGGGCTTGTTGGGATTGCGAGTTAATTTCTGACAGTAAGGTAGATAGTTTATCGATCATAATATTAAAACTGGCTGATAACTCTGCAATTTCATCGTTACCGGAGTGAGCAATTTTATGCGTTAAATCACCATTGGCGATTCGTTGTGCTTCATTGACTAATAGCGTGGTTGTCTTTATTACGCGCTTCTCAAGCTGTAAGTAGCATAAAATTAAAATAGTGATTATAACTAATACCATCACAATACTAATAAGGCTTAAATTAGCAACACGATTGTTATTATTCATTACTTCTTGCAAGCTGCTGTTTTCTACCGCAGCTAAAAATTCTTGCACCGGTGTCTGTATTTTAGCTACTTCATCCATATATCCCTTATCGGTTAGCAGTCCTATTGCCTGTACCCACTGTTTTGATTCGCTCGTATTTAATAATGATGGTGATTGCCCAGCAAAACTACTTACCAATTGAAAAGCTTGTTCTTCAGTGCTGACTAACTGCAAAGAGAGCGAGTTAGATTTATTTAGCAAAGCAAGTTCTTGTTCATTCACATTAAATTCTTTTAAGCGATCAATATAAGATTTTTTACGACCGTCTAACCAGGGTTCAGTCCCTTCAATTTGATTTACAAGTTCATAGTATTGTTTTTTATAGCTAGGTTGAAGGGTTACAACATATTGTCGGGCGAGTTCTGTTAGCTTGATTGAGTTGGAGGCAGACAGCTTAGCAAAATGACTTAGTTGATAGCGTTGCTGAGCAGATTGTTGACTATCAGATAATCCTGTTTTTAACAGTAATATGATAATGAGTAGCCCTGCTGCAATTGTGATTGCTAGAGCAAAAACAGTTCTTAGCATTAATCTTATTGTCAAAATTGCCTCTGATGCGATTTAATAATAATGCTAAATAACTATAGAATATAATTTCAATTAACTAAAGAATTCATGAATTTTATTTATTATTGGATACGCATTAAACTAGTGAGCAGATTGCAAGAGTATGATAAAAGTGACAACAACATTGACAAGCCTCAAAGCATTGAGGCGTTGTTTTGCGTATATAATATTTTGTAGCTTATAGTCGGTCGGCTGGATAAATAACACCAAGTTGCTGTCTTGCTTTATCAAGTACAGCCATCACATTGATACTTAGTTGATGGGTATTGATAGGTGATTCGAGTTGTCCTGCGTTGGCAATTGTAATGAAATGGGCAACTTCGTGGCGCATAAAGTGTTCATCAAATGGCTGTGATAATTCTTCAACACTGCCATCATTAGCAATAAATTGTATCTGTTTTAATAACGAAACGGCTTCAATTCTAATACGGCCCAGCTCACCTTGGATTTCTGTAAAATTATCACCTTGAGATATTTTTGAATAACTGATCACTGCTTGCTTATCACTATAATTTAGTAATACATCACCAGCACCATCTACCCCTGTTTCAAGTAATACTCCACTGGCTTTTACCGTGTTTGGTGCACCCCAAAGTGCAATCAAGATATATAGCGGATAAACCCCTAAATCGACGAGCGCACCATTAGCGAATGCTGGTAAAAAGGTGTTAGGGCGCTCACCATTTTTGTATTTATCATAGCGTGATGAATATTGACTATACTGACCTATGTATTTACGTGGCGTCCCAATTTTGGCAATGGCTTGTTGTAAAACGGCAAAGTTAGGCAAGTGAGTGGTCATCATCGCTTCCATATAAAGGCGATTATTTTGTTTTGCTGCGTCCACTATCGCGGCTAATTCTTGGCTATTTGCTGCTGCAGGTTTTTCACCTAACACGTGTTTTCCTGCATTTAAACAGGCCACAGCATAGCTTTTATGCAAACTATTGGGGGCTGCGATATATACAGCGTCTACACTGTCGTCGCTGCATACTTGCTCAATAGTCGTAAATACTTTTGCATTTTTTATAGCGTGCTTAGCTAAAAATGCATGACCGCTTTGCTCGGCTCGCGAACATACGCCATATAATGAAAACTCACTGACTGTTTTAGCCGCTGCAAGTAAAGTATCGCTAATAAAATTAGTGCCGACTATCACAAAATTCATGGTCACTCCTGATTGTTGAATTGTGCAAGCCAAGCTTGCCAGTCTGCCTCAAAGCCTAACATTTGTTGGTGCTTTTTAGCTAATAGGTGTTTTTGTTTATCTTCACTGGCTTGAAATGGACCTACTCGGCACAGCGAACAGCTATCAACTGCTAAGTAGCTTGGTATAGTTAATCGATTATGGAGTTCAGTCGTTTCTTTGGGGCTGAATACATAAGTGGTGCCACTGGTGTCTTTTACGTGTTTGTCACGATCAACATTACGGATTTTATAGCCAGGGAAAGGACTGATATCAAATGGCATTTGGCCGATATAGCGTGATGCTAAGCCATAATTTAAGCTGCCTTCAATATTCCACTCACGATATGGTTTAACATCTTTTGAGGTGATGTAGCACAACATTGGGCCATTGTTATCAAGAGCATAGCTGGTGGCATATTTAATATATTGGTGTAGCAAAGCCCGGTTGAGGGTGTTCATACTGGTTGTTTGGGTGTTTTCACGATAAGCACTCTCCCCGACAAAAGCAGGAATAAGCGGAAATTGAAAAATCACCACATCAAATAGCTCGCCATTTAAGCGTTGCCAGGCTTGTGGGTCAGTCACATCAAAACTATCAAGTACCGTAATGTGATGATCTCGCAGTGCATTTAGTGCGTTATCAGCATATTTGAAGGTAATCGTGGCTGCACTATCATAGGTAGAAGCAACTAACTTGGCCGGCTTTAGATCAGTAGATAAAGCATGAGAAAACGATAAGTCGCCATCGCCAACGGTAAGGATCCGCCAATTAGGATTTAAATACATTAATTCAATTATTCTAGTGGTGTGTTTTTAGCATCATGATCAATTAAACGTAAAAACGCTAAGCGAGTCTTTAGTCCTTCAATCGCGATTTGTTTGATAATTAAATTAAACGTGATTAATACTGCAAACGCAATATGAATAGGGCCATGAGTAAAGCCTGCGTCTGGATCGAAGAGCATTAAGCCAAACAGTAAAAAGAGTACCACGAGTGCAATTTCAAGCCATTGATTAGAATAAAACGATAATCGGCCTTCACTCTTATGATCTTTCTTGATTTGAATAGCACAAAAAAAAGGGATCACTTTAATTTTGAAATGAGCGCTTTTCTCAACATAGTTTTCACCGAGTTGATCAAGCTGTTGGCGCAATTGGTCTATCATTTTAGTTCCTCAAAAAGCAGTGCACGGATGGTACATTAATCCGTTTTAAAGGGCGAGCTAGTTAGGGTATAAACTAATGCCTATTACTAATATATGGCAAACAAACACCACTGAGGTTAATACAAAGCGCATTTTTTGATAATCAGCATGATAGCTTTGCCATTGCGGGCTGGTTTTTTCAAATAGTAATACCAGCCAAAAACTAACCGCTAACCAAGCCAAGGTTATGTGTTGTGGTAAAAAAGCTAAAAAGCCAAGCGGTAAAATCGGTAGTATAGCCTTAATAGCATCTCGATAACTCTGTTGTCCAGCGTGCCATAAGTTACCACTCATAAAAGCCAAAATCGCAATACTATAAAAAGTAAAAAACTGCATATTAAAGTTATTACTACCGACTAATAACGGCCAACCGACACACGCTAAAAAGGGCAATAAGCCTAAATAGCCTAACTGGATATGATTGATGAATTTATTCATGGCTTACCCCAAAATTAACTAAAAATACGTATTCGCGATATTTTTCAGTGAGCATTGTAACATTAGACGCAAAAAAAGCTTTAGCCCTATCTGTCCAGATGACAATGACCACTTCAGTCAATAAAATCGATTGAATTAATCTAAACAATCAATTTTATTAATTTTTATTTACACCTTATTGTATTACTCAAGCCAACGCAGCAACCTGCGTTGTTTACACTTTAAATAAACAAATGAGGAATACTATGAGCACTTCATTAATTAACACTAAATTACAACCTTTCAATGCAACGGCTTACCACAATGGTGATTTTGTTGAACTATCAGAACAAGATGTTTTAGGTAAGTGGTCTATTTTCTTTTTCTACCCAGCTGATTTTACCTTTGTATGTCCTACGGAACTGGGGGATGTTGCAGATCACTATGCGCAATTACAAGAAATGGGTGTAGAGGTTTACTCAGTATCGACTGATACTCACTTTACTCACAAAGCATGGCACGATACATCAGACACTATTGGTAAAATTACTTACCCTATGATCGGTGACCCAACAGGACGTATTACACGTAACTTTGGTGTAATGATCGAAGACGAAGGCCTAGCACTTCGCGGTACGTTTGTAATGAACCCTGAGGGCGAAATCAAAATCATTGAAACACATGATTTAGGTATTGGCCGTAGTGCCAAAGAACTAGTACGTAAAGTACAAGCGGCACAATACATTGCGACTCATGATGGTGAAGTATGTCCGGCTTCTTGGCAGCCAGGTGAAGAAACATTAGCACCATCGCTTGATTTAGTTGGCAAAATTTAAATCACTATTACAAAGCATTAATATGCTTGAAGGCTCATCATCACAATTTTATTAAGCACATTAGCGTGATGATGGGCATTTTTGCTAAAACAAGGGTAAGTCATGTTAGATACCAACATTAAAAATCAATTAAAAAGTCACTTTGCAGCTATTGCTGATCCTGTTGAGCTACTTATCGCCTTGGATGACAGCAAAAAATCAATAGAAATTGACAATTTAGCCAACGATATTGCGTCGTTGAGCGACAAATTTTTGGTGCGAGATAATCCAGATAGTGGCGTACGCCGTCCATCAATAACGGTATCTTCACCTATTCGAGATAGCCAAATTACCTTTGCTGGTGTGCCGATGGGGCATGAGTTTACCAGTTTGGTATTAGCGTTGTTACATACGGGCGGGCATCCGAGTAAGGCGTCGGCTGCAGATCTTGAGCAAATCAAGTCACTGACCCAGCCACTTGAGTTTGAAGTGTATATTTCATTAAGTTGCCAAACATGCCCGCAAGTCGTACAAGCGCTTAATTTAATGGCTGCGAACAATAGCAACATCAAAACAACTATGATTGATGGGGCATTATTTCAAGATGAAGTAGAGCAGCGAAATATACTGGCAGTACCCGCGGTGTACTTAAATGGCAAGCCCTTTAGCCAAGGTGCGATGAGCTTAACTGATATTTTAAATAAAGTTGATAGTAAAGGGGCAGAGCGCCAAGCCGCTTCTCTCAATGAAAAATCACAATTTGATGTGCTTGTCGTAGGTGGTGGCCCTGCTGGTGCATCTGCAGCAATTTATTCAGCACGTAAGGGCTTAAATACAGGCATTGTTGCTGACCGGTTTGGTGGACAAGTAGCTGATACGCTAGCAATCGAAAATTTTATATCTATTAAAGCAACCGAGGGGCCTAAGCTCGTAGCTCAGCTTGAAGAGCATGTTAAAGAGTACGATGTAGATGTCATGCACAATCAACGAGCCGTCGGTCTTAGTTATAAAAATGGTTATGAAATCACGCTTGAAAACGGAGCTGTGCTCAGTACTAAATCGTTAGTACTGGCAACGGGCGCTCGCTGGCGTGAAATGAACGTAGCTGGTGAACAACAATACCGTGGTCATGGTGTAGCGTATTGTCCACATTGTGATGGACCGTTATTTAAAGGCAAACCTGTTGCCGTTATTGGTGGTGGTAATTCGGGTATAGAAGCGGCAATTGATTTAGCTAATATTGTTGAGCACGTTACGGTACTTGAATTTGCAGATACGTTACGCGCCGATGACGTCCTTATTCGTAAAGCCAATAGCTTAGAGAATATCACCATTATTAAGAATGCCCAGACTACAGAAGTACTCGGTGATGGTAAAAAAGTGACGGGCTTAAGCTATACTGACCGCACCTCAGATGAGAATAAACAGTTAAACTTAGCCGGTATATTTGTGCAAATAGGCTTAATACCTAACACTGAATGGTTAAAAGGCAGTAATGTTGAACTCAGTCAGTTTGGCGAAATAATAATAGATGCAAAAGGAGCGACATCTTTAGCGGGAGTATATGCTGCGGGAGATGCAACGACCACACCATTTAAGCAAATCATCATTGCGATGGGCAGTGGTGCAACAGCAAGCCTAGGGGCATTTGATTACTTAATTCGTCAAACACCTAGTGAAGAGCAACGCGTAGCATAAATCAAATTATAGTCTCTTGATATAACAGCTCCCACCCATAGCTGTTTGTTCACCCAAGCCGCCCTCTCCAAAGGCGGCTTTTTTGTATAAAAAATTGTGCTAGTATTTAGGCTTATTTTTTTAAAGAGTTTTAGCATGTATCAAGGAAGTTGTTTGTGTAACAAGGTCACAGTGCAAATTGATGGCCCGATCCAGAGCATTATTCATTGTCACTGCTCGTTGTGTCGTAAATCTAGTGGTACCGCATTTGCGACCAATGGATTTATATCTCGTGTTGACTTTAAAGTAACCAAAGGCAATGAGTGGTTAAGCAGATTTGAATTTAAACCAGGGCGTATCCGCTATTTTTGTAGTGCATGTGGCAGCCCAATCTACAGTGAAAACCTTGATGATATAAGCAGACTAAGGTTGCGTCTGGGTATACTCGATAGTGATATTACAGAGCGTCCTATGAGCCATAACTTTGTTAGCTCAAAAGCGAATTGGGAGCAAATAAATGCTGATATCCCTCACTATGATGGTTTTGAACCGACACGCTAAGGTCGTTGGCTGATAGTGTTTTTATAATAAGTAAACTGGCAAATAGTCTGTGCCGCAACTCTCTGTTGCTTTTAAAGCAGTTGTTTCCCAGCACTTGTTCATTGGTACTGAGCCGCGGTTATAAATTGTTCAAAACTTTCACACCACACAATCACAGTGTTAAAGCGTGCAATATTAATATCGGCTGGCACCTTAATTATAAAACCATCGAATGTATTTACGCTTGCAACCCTTGTCATTGTACCTTTATATGCTAAAAAATCGGCTTCATTATCAATAAAGCGATTAGCTAAATAAAGCTGATAATCTGGGCCTGGGCTCAAGATGCCATCAAAAGAGATCATATTGTTGGTTAATCTGACTTGGCCGTTACCATAATGCAAAGCATCAGAGCCTGCGAGATCAGCTTTGAATTCACCACTATAAAGTGCTTGTTGTGCATGTGTGGCCAACTCAAGTTTGCTAGGAGAGGGTGGAGCCGTTAAAATTGGCAGTGTGTATAACCCTGCAACAAAGCCAACACAAAATATCATCAGATAAACGACTACCTGCCACAATTTACGCATCATAATAAGACCTTATCCATGAGAATATTCAGTATATTGGGCAAAACAAGCGGATGCCTTCATCTATAGTTATAAGCTAGCTTACAAAATCGGATTGGGCGAGTTCAATCGTCATTTAAGTATTTACTTTATTAGGGTGCTTGACCCTATTGTGAACTGACTTAGTTGTTAGCTCGCAATAAGTAATGTGAGCTATGTTGTTGCTAATTTAACTGGAAAATTTTTCTTGTTGATAATGCGAGATCTTGTTCTTTGTCACCAAAAAATTGTTGATAAAGCTGCTCAAACTTACCGTTTTTTTGAAGTTTTAGTAACCCAGCCTCTAACTCCATTAGTAAAGCATCGTTTTGTTTATGAGTGTAAAAATAATAATGACTCGGGTATTGCAACATGATCGTTGGTTCAATCATTAAGTTTTGATGCTGCAGTTTAGTCACCTCAGCGGCAATAGCTGATACAGAGCGAGGAAAATAATCTGCCAAACCTGTCTCGAGTGCCCTAGTCATGCCTTTATAATCTAGCTCACCATTAACAGTGAAGCCATTGCGTATAAGTACATCATAATCAGACCAACTCTGCTTTTGTAATGCTATTAAAGGCTTCAGCTGTGCTGAAGTTGATATTTCAGCGAAGCGCGGTTGTTGATTTTTATTAATTATTAGTAATCGCTTACCGTGTAAACCTTGGTAAATTGACAATGAGGTATGATGTAAATCTGGGTAGCTGTTAGCAGGGAGCGATAGCCAAGCTAAATTAATACTGCTTGCTTTTGACAACTCTTCCACCACGCGTTTTTTATTCATTGGTCTAATGGAGTATATAAAATTAACCTGTTTTCCTTGCTCAGCAAAGGCGAGCGTTAATAGCGCATGAATATAGTGATTACGAGGGGTATCTGTGGTGCTGGGGCTTGCTAAGTGAAGATTAACGATTGCTTCATTAGCGTGTACAAAGTTAGTAAACGCCAAAGGCAATAACAATAACCAGAGCACTGCAAAATTATACAATTTCATCATTGAGCTATAACTTAAAAGTTTATGGCTCAAGTATAGCAAAATTATAATACCTCATTGTTGCAAAAAATATTATAAAAACGTAGAGGCTTTTGAATTACGTATTATACTTGTAAATATTAAAGATGTAGCTTTGGAATACTATGTTAAATAATTACTTGGTCCGTTCCCGTTTAATTGTATTAGCGCTTTTACCCGTTGTAATTTTTACGATTACTGCCATATATTCAATTAGTACTATGGGAGGATTAGTTAAAGGAATTGACAGTTTATATGAGAACCGTGTCGTACCATTGAAACAGATAAAAACGGTGTCAGATAACTACGCAGTTAATATTGTTGATTTATTTCATAAGTTCAAAGCTGGTACCATTAGTCAAAATGATTTACTTGCGGCAGTACAGCAGTCTCAAAATACAGCCGATAAAGAATGGAATACTTACCTTAGTACAGACTTAACCAGTGAAGAAAAAAGCTTAGTAAATACTGTCGAACAAAAACTTAAGCCAGTTCAAGCGCAAATTAAAAACTTGTTGAACAAAGTACGCACAGGGGATTTCCAGTCACTCCCACAACAGCAGTTTGTTACTGATCTATATAATGTATTCGATCCGTTAAGCGCAAGCTATCAAGCTTTAATAGAGCTGCAATTAAATGAAGCTAATCACTTTAAGAAACAAGCCGACGAAAACTTTGCGTTAGTAAGTCTAGTGATGAAACTATCAGTAGCACTGTTGATTTTTTTGTTGTTAGCCATTGCTTATTTTATTTACCGTTCAATTCAAAACCCATTGGTGGCGCTGCGCGATACCATTACACAAATTGCAAATAATGCTGACTTGCGAATACGAGCCAATGTACTTGGTGAAGATGAAATTGCAGATACTGCACGAAACTTTAATAATATGTTGTCACGTATACATACTTTAGTAACCGATGTATCTGGAGCGACGTTAACTTTATCTTCTGCGGCAGAAGAAATGAACTCAATTAGTGAGCAAGTGGCCTCAACAGCCACAGAGCAAGAGCAACAGTCTACAATGATTGCGACAGCCATTACGCAAATGAGTAGTGCGATTGAACAAGTGGCACAAAATGCGATGGCCACATCAGAAAAAGCCACTAATGCAGATAGTAAAGCACAACAAGGGCAGCAAGCCGTTGCTGATAATATTAGCTCAATCCAAACGTTATCTAAGTTAGTAAATACAAATACACAATTAATAAACGACCTTAATACACAAACAAATGATATAAATCAGGTTGTAATGATGATCCAAGGCGTTGCAGAGCAAACTAACTTACTGGCTTTAAATGCTGCGATTGAAGCCGCAAGAGCAGGGGATTCTGGTCGTGGTTTTGCTGTTGTTGCCGATGAAGTAAGGCAGCTTGCTCATAATACCCAAAAAGCCACAGCGAGCATTAATGAAATGATCAGCAAGCTACAAGGTATGGCTCAACAAGCTGTTGTTGCTATGGGCAACGCTGAAAGTAGTGCACAAGAAAGTGTTGATCATGCAGAATATTCATCACAAGTTTTAACTGAAATAAATCAAGAGGTAACCGAAATTGCCGATATGAACACGCAAGTGTCAACAGCCACTGAAGAGCAAAAAATGGTGGCCCATGAATTAAGTAGTAACATCAACGAGTTTAGTTCTAGTATTGCATCAGTGAGTGAAAGTTCTCAGCAAAACGCACAAGCATCACAGGAGTTGGCGTTACTCGCAAGTATGTTACAACAACAAGTAAATGAGTTTAAAGTATAACACTGTAATGAGTGTACCTTGTTACTAATAGAGTACGAATGACAAGGTACAGTCTAAATTTATTAGTTTCACAAGGTTTGGATCGCGCAGCTTTGTGACAACATCAGCAAAAACAATAAGCTGCCACACACTTTTTTATAGATAAAATCATTGTTCTATAGCTGCATGTTTTGCAAGTGTTGCTGTGCAGCCACAATCCCCATCTGATAACCATCGCTGAGCTTTTGATAGTTTTTAGTGGTGCGGCCAACGTTAAAGTCAGCAGGTGGTGCGATGATATTTATTTTACAGTCTGCAGGTGGATTATGAATAAACGCAATACTGGCATTATAGTTATCAGCACGAGCTAAAGATGCACTGGCAAGTGCCGGGTGGTTTTTATAAATGCGGCGTGTAAACCATGGGGCCTTACTGGTTTTTTTACGATATCCAAGTGGTTGTGATAAAACGACCGTGATTTCTTCAGCCCCCATTTGATAGGCTTTTCGGATCGGAATTGAATCAGCCACACCGCCATCGGTCATGGCAATACCATCAATGAGTGGGTAATCACGATAAGCAATAGGAATCGCACAGGAGGCTTTTAACTGCTGCTCCATTTGCTCTGCTGTCGCTTTTAAATACTGCGCTGATGCTGTGTCTATATCGGTTGCGACTATATAAAATTCACAGTTCTGTGCTGCAAATGTGCCAAGATCTAAACGAATATCAGCCATGGTGGTTTGCCATAACCAATCTAAGTCAAATAAATGCCCACCACGGATAAAGCGCGCTAAATTAATAAACTCGGGTCGGCATGAATAATCAGTGATCACTTTATGATTACGTTTAGCTTGTTGGCATAAATAAGCCGCAATATTAGTTGCTCCAGCAGAGACACCAAAGCAGCGATTAAATGGTTGGTATTGTGCCCCTAAAAACGCATCAAGTACGCCGGTGGCAAATATGCCGCGCATTGCACCACCTTCTACAACAAGGGTGTGTTTGTTGTTGCTCACCAAATTTTCTCCTTTAACTACTAACATTCGAGTTAATCACTTTGCAGTGCTTCAATAGGATCAAGCTGTGACGCTTTGATCGCGGGGTATACACCAAAAATAAGGCCGACTAACGCACAAATACTAAACGATAACACTATGGCGGTCATTGACCACGATACCGCCCACTGCGAATACATAGAGATAATTTCAGACAAGCCAATACCAAATACCACACCCAGTAAGCCACCTAAAATAGAAATGGTAAAGCTCTCGGCAATAAATTGTATCCGAATGTCTTTTTGTGTTGCACCAATAGCACGCAGTAAGCCAATTTCTTTAGTGCGTTCAAGCACCGTCGCCAACATGATATTCATAATACCGATACCGCCAACCAAGAGTGAAATGCCTGCCACGCAGGACATCACAATATTAAATATTTGCTGGGTTTGTTTTTGCTGGGCTAATAACGCGGCAGGAATAACTAATTCAAAATCATCAATATCACTGTGGCGATTTTGCAGTAAATGTTCCAGTGCTTGTGCGGCAACAATTGGATCAACCGATTTATCAATGGCTAGTTTCAAGCTGCTGACTTCACTATCAAGTAAGCCACTTTCAAAGCGGTGTAATGCAGTACTAAGTGGAATAAATACTTGGTTTTGTTCGTTACCAAGTTTGACTCCTTGAAATTCTTTTTTCTTTAAATAAGGCGCTTGTAAAATACCGACTACTTTAAACCATAAGTGGTTAATTTTTATTTGTTGACCGAGTGCGTCACCTAACGGAAATAGTTGCTTGGCAGTATTTGCGCCAAGCATTGCCACTTGAGCAAACCGTTGTTGATCGTTTTTATTTAATATACGCCCAGCAAATAGTTGAAAATGTGACAGCTGAAAATAATTAGCGCTTACACCTACGGCATTGGCGTCGCTGTTGTTGTATTGGCTAAAAATATGATACGTCTCGATGGTTTTTTGTGCGGCAAAATCGGTAACAAAAGGCAGCGAGTCGTGGGCAACTTGGGCATCACGCAGGCTTAAACCGGCCGAATGCTTACGTTGCTCTTTGAGTTCTTTTTCATCGAACTCTTTGCCATTAACAATCAAATTATATAACCCCATAGAGTCAATCATTTTCATGGCTTCACGTTCAGCACCTTCACCAATATTGAGCATAGCAATGACGGCACCGACACCAAATATCATCCCTAATAAAGTCAGTAAAGTACGTAACTTATGCTGTGCAAGCTCTAAGGCGGTGTCGATAAATAAAGTTAAATATTTCATCAGATGTCCTTTATATCAATGAGTGAGATCACATCATTAGCAGCTAAACCTGCGAGGATCTCTACATGACTAAGGTTATGTTTGCCTAATGAAACGGTCTTTTTGACAAATTCGCCAGCTTCTTCAACATAAACATAATGCGCATTTTGTTCGGTAAAAACACTTTGTTTGGGTACCACTAAACGCTCACTTTGCGGTGTCACTAAAATAGTCGCATTGAGTTTTAAACCCGGGCGTAAAGCGTCATTTTGCTGATTTATTGTTGCTTTTAGCTCGTAAAATTTTTGTGGATCGCCGCGTTTTATTGATTTAGGAAACGGCGATACCGCGATTAACTCGCCGCTAAATTGCTGCTCAGGCAATGCAATAAGTTTGAATGTAAGTGACTGACCTACTGTTAAATCGATTGCTTCACGTTCAGACACATATAACATCAACTGCATTTGGCTAACATCAGGCAGTGCTGCTATTTTTTGACCAGGCCATAAGGATTCACCCGCTCGCGGTTTTTCGCCGCGCCAATTAGTACTATGGGTTAATAAGCCATCGTGAGGGGCGATGATCTCAAGCAATGATAGGTTAGTGTTCAACGTTGCTAATTTTTGTTTGTATTGGTCTTCTTTCATTTTTAATAACATCAACTCTCCGGTGGCACTTTGCTCAAAACGGCCAGTTTGCCAGTCGTAGTAGTTATGTTTTGCATTTAAAAACTCAACATTTTGTTGTGACTCTAAAATATCTAATTTAGAGCGAATGCGTTCATCTTCAATTGAGTAATCTTCGGCAAATTGCTTTTCTTCATTAACCAATACAATATCGTGTTCTAAAATAGTCTTATCTTTATCTATTTCTCCTGATTTTTGTGCTAAATCTTGCGCTGCTAAAGCCGCTTGATTAGTGTTTTTTTGGCTTTGCCGACGCATTTGTTCGCCATCAAAACGAGCAATGACCTGACCTTTTTTAACTTGGCTATATTCTGGCATTAACCATGCTAAAGTTTGTGGCCCACGGCTTGATGCTGGCGCAACAATCAGGGTTTCATTTGCTGCGATCAAATGCCCTTTGGCTTCAACCTCAGTTTTAAAACTGTGTTCACTAACCGTATAAGTAAGCGCGTTTTGAATTTCATGTTCTTTTGAACAACCGCTGATAAATAAAGCTGTAACGATTAAGCTAAGTGCAAAGCTCGTTTTCATAATTTTACCTCGTCGCCTAGTTGTAGGCCGCTTTTGACTACGGCGAGATTATCGGTAAAGTGACTTATCTCTATAAATTGTTTGTTATTTTCAGTGGTTGCAACATAGGGACCTTGTTGATCATATTGCAAACTGGTTAAAGGAATACTTAATACTTGAGGTAGGCGAGCGGTGGTGATCTCTAAGCGCGCAGTAAGTCCTGGGCGAATAACACTGGTGTCAATATTATCAATACTAACAATGGCATCCACAATCCGACGCTTATCTTGATATGACTTTTCTCTAAATACACGACCCAAACTCTTTATTTTCCCTGACACAACTAGTTCGCTACTGCCATCAATGGTTATTTTAACGGTTTGCCCTGGGGCAATTTTACCGCTGTCGGGTTCATCGATTTGTGCTTTTACTTGCATATTTTTAAGTACAGCAAGCTCAATAACAGGCTGACCAAATTGCACACTTTCACCAATGGATGACTTTTCACCTTCATAATTGGTTTTATAAATTACCAGCCCATCAATTGGGGCTTTTACCTTAAGGCGTTCAATATCTTGTAAATACCCGTCTACCTCACTTTGCAGCCGTGCAACTTTACTCTGCACCATTTTTAAGTTTAGTTCTTTGCTCTGTTGCTGAAACGTTTGCTTACTTTTAGCAAGCGTTAGATCGTTGTTTGCAATAGTAAAATCAATTTGTGACTTTTTACGTTCAACTTCAGAGCGAGATTGATCAACAATCTCTGCTTTGCGTTTAGCTTTATCGTAGTTCATTTTCATTTCGGCAACGCTGAGGGTCAGTTCTTGCTCTTTGATAAGTTCTTTATTTTGCGCATTTTCGAGTTGTTTTTTTGCTCGCTCTAATGAAGATTGTTTGTCGATTAGCTTATCGCGAACTTGTTTATCGTCAAACGATACCACCACTTGGCCTTTTTTAACTTGGGTGTTTTCCGCTAGCATAGTCTTAATTTGGTATTGCCACATACGAGCAACTGACGGCGGGGCAATGATCGCACTGGTTGATGACTCTAGTTCGCCATTGGCATTAACCGTAATAGCAATATCACTCTTTTTCACTAGATAATGTTGTTGCTCATCGTCATTACATGCAGTTAATAGCAACATACTCAATATTATGCATAAAACGTTATGATTCATCAGAGTCTTCTCCGATTGTTAATTTTGCACTCATGCCCGGTAACAGTTTTAAATTCTGAGCGTTAAAGTTAAAGCGAGTTCTAAAGTAGGCATCTTTGCCCCACTGAAGGCGTTCTTCTGGCTGAGTTGAAATTTCGCTTAAAGTCGCGTTGAGCGGCTGTTGTAAATAGGCATCGAATAACAATTGCGCTTGTTGGCCAAGTTGTAAATGTTGATAATCAATTTCGTGTACCCAGGCTTCAATGTAGAGTTCACTCATGGCCGGTATTTCGACAATTTTCCAGCCAGGTTGGGCTGTCATACCAACAAATGCTTTTTCGCCATTCCACGGATGGTTTGCATACAAAACCGGCCCTGTACGCTGTGCTTTAATGCTCATACTTGCCAGTTGCGTTTTATTGTATGCAAGGTCTGTTTTTAGTTGTTCAATAGTCAGTAGCTGCTTATTGCGCGCAACGGTATTTTCAGTTTTAACTTGGCTGAGTTCTTCGGATGATTTTTGTTTATTGATCAGGGCTTTTTCAAGTTCGAGCTGATTTTTTTGATAATCATAGGTACTTAAGTTAGCGTGTGGAATAGCAGCATCAATACGGGCACGCGCTAGTAAAAGCTCAGTGCGCTTAAAGTTAAACTCAGCTTCTATTTGTTTTTCTTGATTGCTGGTGGTGATCCTAAGCAGCTCTTCTTCGGCGGCATCTAAACTTACTTCATCTTGTTCAATTTCACTGGCAATCGAGCCGCTATCAAACACCACAACAACATCATCTTGTTGCGCTATTTCGCCTTCTTTCATCATCCATTGCACTTGTACTCGCCAGTTGTCTGATTTTGGAGCATAAAAAATTTGCTTATCGCTGGCTTTTAGCTCACCGCTGAGTAACAAACTTTGCGCATTGCTTGAGAAAGCTAAGCTGCAAAGTAATAATCCTAAACAGGCTTTGAAACATTGATTTTTTAACATCCGCTATCCTCTATGACTATGCCATCTTTCATCCGAATAATTCGCTTAGCATAAGCAGCAATATCTTCTTCATGGGTTACCATGACCAAAGTATGTCCTTGTTGGTGGAGTGAGCAAAGCAACTGCATAATTTCATGAGACGTTTTACTATCGAGGTTACCCGTTGGTTCATCAGCAAAAATGACTTTTGGCTCGTTTACTAGTGCTCTGGCAATAGCAACTCGTTGACGCTGACCACCGGACATTTCAAATGGTTTATGGCGTGCGCGATTTTGTAAGCCAACCTTATCCAGCATCGCCATAGCGCGCTCACTGGCTTGCTGTTTTGGGGTGTCAGTATAACGCAGTGGCAAAGCCACATTTTCTTGAGCACTAAGGCGAGTTAATAAGTGAAAGGTTTGAAATATAAAGCCAATTTTTTTATTGCGGATAGCTGACAAACTTTCGTCATCTATTTCTTTAATACTTTCACCAGAGAGCAAATAACTGCCTGAGGTTGGTGTATCCAGACACCCAAGGATATTCATTAAAGTCGACTTCCCTGAACCGGAAGCGCCCATCACGGCGACAAACTCACCTTCTTTAATATGTAATGAAACATTACTTAATGCAATGACTTGCGTTTCGCCTGCACCATAAGTACGGCAAAGATTTTCGACCCTGATCATACAGTTACTTTTGTTTTTATTATTATCTGATTGGTTAAACTAGCGAGTTTTATAGCGAGACACAAGTCCAAATCTAGTAGTTAAATATACGTCTATTTGCAGCCTTTAATTGTTTTAACATTTAAAGGCTAATTAAATCATCATAAGTTAACAATTGCGCGGTTTTACCGTTGATTTGTTGCGTTTTAGCCAAGAGTTGAGCGGGTTTAGCGAATATTTTTTGTTACAAAAAAGCCAAGTAATTCGATAAAAGAATTACTTGGCTGGCTTTATGGTAAAAAATCATACAGCATATTCAGAGTGATATACCCACATCTAGGTTAAATTGCTGCAACCCACATAACACCGACTTCTTTTTTTACCACTTTTACATGGGTGCCAGCACTTAGTGGTTGCTGGCTTTTTAGTTTCCAGCTCACCCCGGAATACGAGTAGGTACTAACACCTAAATCATCAACATCGCTAGTGAGTATAAAATCAAGCTCAGCAAAGTCACTTGTCACTTCTTTATGATCAACATTATCTTGCATGCGTTTTAGCGGTTTCCATAGTAAAACAGCGCATGCGGCGGTGACCAAGGTATTACTCCAAAGTGCGGTGGTTAATGAGTCTTCTAACAGCGCGAAGTTCATCATTAATCCAGTTGCAAATAATGATATACCCAAAAACAACAATATAAAGGTCGACATTCCCAGCACTGCTACTTCAATTATCAGTGCCAGTACACCTAAAATCATCAGTGTTTGGGCTAAATTATTGGTAATGAACTCCATAGTTTGCTCCTTTACAGCTTAACCTTTTTGTTTGGTATTTAAGGTATTAATAATCGACATCGCTTGCGCTACCATAGAGCTGGCATCGGTGCCGTTATCGGGTAATAAAACAACTGACGATTCTTTAGCAATGGCTTGTTTCGCGGCAATTGCTTTTGAGGCGAGGTCTAATTGAATGGCTTTTTGACCTTGCTCAGTATCAGCTGCTTCACCTACTTTACGTAGTGCATCAGCTTGTGCTTCGGCTACCGCAATAATGGCTTTAGCTTCACCTTCCGCACGCAGGATTTGCTCGGCTTTTTCTGCTTCAGCGGCTAGTACTTGCGCTTGTTTTTTACCTTCAGCGACATTGATATTAGCTTGACGATCACCTTCTGATTCTAAAATTTGTGCACGTTTAACACGTTCCGCTTTCATTTGTGCTTCCATCGCTTCCATTACCGATTGCGGTGGCACAATATCTTTAATTTCATAACGTAATACTTGAATACCCCAAGGATCTGCGGCTTGGTTAATTGCCGCAACAATATTAGTATTTAGTACATCACGTTCTTCAAAGGTTTTATCCAGCTCCATTTTACCAAGCTCTGAACGCATCGTTGTTTGCGATAATTGCGTAACGGCAAACACATAATCATCAACACCATAAGTGGCTTTGTATGGGTCCATAACACGGAAATACAATACACCATCAACAATCAATGAAATATTATCTTTGGTAATAGCAGATTGCGACGGCACATCTTGAGCTTGCTCTTTTAAGCTACGATCAGCGGCAATACGATCAACAAACGGCACAATAAAGTTTAGGCCTGCTTCTTTAGTTGATTGATACTTACCAAAACGTTCAATGAGCCACGCACGGTTTTGTGGCACAAATTTAACACTGCTTTTTAGCAGTACTAAAACAAAAATGAGTAAAAACGCCTCAACAGTGAATAACATGTTGAGAACTTGCGTGATCGGGTCCATAGATACTCTCCTTTAATAGTGGCCAATATGGCATGCCACACTATTACTTATGTAATTATTAGCGTGACTAAACCTAGGTTACCATCGTGCTGTTAACCCGCCTAGTGAAAATTCGTGACAAAGTATGTCAGTTAAAAATTGAGCATATTCTAGTTTTTAAGCAGATACAATAAGACGTTACTGCTTTTTAGGTGATGGTTAGTGCCACACGTTCATTACGTGCACAAAGATTTACTTGGAATGACGATGGTACGCCAAATTTTGCAAAAGCTAGCACAAACTTAGAGCAACAAGCGTTTACTGCGCTGTTGTGGCAAATGGTGCCTTAGTGCCTGGCTGGCGCGAATGTTGAAATGGCTTGCGAAACTAAAACAGCGCAATGGTGTATAACGCCAGTTGAAGGTAGGGCGTGATGTTGAACAATTTAATTATTGCTATGTTTATCTAAGCTCATACCATGGCACTGATAAGCGCACCAGTGTCGGTAACACCAGCTTCTTTCATTGCTTCAGCGATTGTTTGAACTAATGAACCCATTTGAGCTTGCATTGATACAATCATATTAGTTTGCGCTTCGACTTGTGCTTTAACAGCCTCATCTTGCTGGTTATCCAGCGCTTTTAACTTAACGAGTTGCTCTTTTTGTTGTTCAATCTGTTCTTTGACTTTTTTCAGCTGTTCGATCATTTTAGCGATATGATCGGGCATATCTGAACTTGCCTCTTTTTCCGCTTTTTCTTTCGTTTCCCTGCCTGATAAGTTGTCTAACTCTTTCTCTGATAAACGATAGTCAGCACCGTTTTGGTTTTTTGATGTTGTTGCTGTTTCTTGTTTCGTTTTCTGTGTGGTATCTGTTTGCTCTGTCGCTATCTTTGTTGGATAGGCTTGCTGTTTGTGTATGTGCATTATTATTGATTATCCTTAATATTATATTTGTATGTTATCGGCCAACTTGGTAAAGATCTAAAGAGCTAATAAAAAATAATTTAGTCAAATATTAACGTAGCTTGCATTTTAAGCTGCGTAATAAAGGAAATCACCGTGGTGAGCAATGTCAAATATATATATTCAAAATGAAAAAAGGATTGGCAGATTCAGCTTCGAAGTGCATAACCGCTATGCAGCTATCACTACCATTATCAGCAGTGAAGTGATCGTAACAACTGCTTTTTCGTAGGACTTTAATAAATCAATCGTTGCCGCTGTAACTGTGTATGCTGATTTATCTTCAACAGCGTGCGGCCGCTCATCAATACTTACTCTATTTTTTAAAGCAATTCACATATATTCAGCTGGCCACTTTTTCTACCAATTCAAGTTATGTATTTATCTTCTGAATCTAAGTTATTACGCAGTTAAAACAGCGAATAAAAAGTATTTACAGCAGCATTGTCAAAGATTTGCCTGATGACGCGCTAAGGTTATAGTAGTATCATAGAATGAGTATTTTTAAAGGAACTGCTTATGGCACGCATTGAAAATTTAAATTTGTCACAACAGGTAACTAATGAGTTAGGTAAAGCCATTATTAATGGTCATTACACTGCTGAAACGGGTTTACCTACTGAAGCAAAATTATGTGAAGAGTATGGCATTAGCCGTACTGCTATTCGTGAAGCAGTAAAAATGCTTGCTGCCAAAGGGCTTATTTCATCGCGCCCGCGTCAAGGCATTCGTGTTGAACCAGCAAACACATGGAATTTATACGACACTAGTGTATTAAAATGGTTGCTTGATAGTAGCCCGACTTTGTATGTATTAAAAGAATTTTTACAGGTACGTTTAGCCATTGAACCGCAAGCTGCGGCACTTGCAGCAAGACGTGCTGATAAAGGAGCAATTGCAGAGATTGCGATTGCAGTTGAAAAAATGCAAGCTGCGGCTGATGCCTCCGATGGTGAAATCCATGAAAGTGATTTAGCCTTTCATACCGCAATTTTGTTTGCCAGCGGTAATCGTTTTTTCTTTCAATTGCGTGATTTTATTTGTACTGCTCTTAACGTTAGTATTCAGCATACAACACCCGCGAAAGGTAATAAAAAAGCCATTGCGGATGAACACTTTAAAGTGTACCAAGCAATTTTAAATGGTGAGCCTGAGCGCGCTAAAAACATGATGACGAACATGATTGACGAAGCGATGTCATTTATTGAAAAAGCAATAGCTGAAAAAGAGTCTCAAAACGAATCGAAGTAACCATGTTTGTTAATGAATGCTCTTAATACTTAATGAAATAATTCTAGCCTCAATATCACACACAACAAGTTATTCAAGTCTCGTTGCTAAATGTGTTTTTATTAATGAGCACAATAGGCATGTATTTTTTGGCGCTATGGATAAACATCAACAACACAATACAGGGGTGTTGTATCGCTTATCTCAGCAACAAGCGTGTATTTGTAAAATTTGACGAGACAATGGGCTTTCCCGGTGGCATGACAGTCGATAACTTCAAGCACTTGTGGGTCGCGTCTTGGAATGGCCACTGCCTTTATCGTTTTTGTGAAAATGGCACTATCGTGCATTTTTATCGACTGCCCGCACCTAGGATCACCAGCCTCACTTTTTTTGGCGATGACCTAACAACCATCGCTCGTACTGGCCTAGAACCTGAAGTACTAAAACAATACCCCTACAGCGGCGCCGTATTTATTTTAACGGCAAGCGTCAAAGGGATCGCAGAAAGCCCAGCACAACTGTAATTAAGTAGATCGCAAATAAACGATGTGTGCACTTGTCATTAGAGGCCGCACTCGAAAGAATGTTTAATTTTTGACCTACAACAAGCCGTTCAGGGGAGTATAACTACAACGATTTAGCTTTGAATGAACCAGACACGATACCTTGCTTAAGCCTTTATTTTGATCTTTAAAAATATGGTATACAAACAGTGGGTACAATATGTCATGTTTTATAAGATAAGTTACCTTATTTAATCTAACTGTCCGTTTAAAGTTTTTTTGCTGATATTCTATTGTTCACTGCAACGCAGGCAGCTTACAGCTTAGGTGACGATGGACCGACAAAAATATCGGGAATATTTTTGAACTGCGAAGCAGACCTTTATGGCGAAGGGCAGGAAGCCTAAAGTAAACGACATATCTAGTAAAGAGTGCAGCCTGAGGAAGTAAGGTCATGGCAGATTTTTGTTCCCGACAAAATCTAAGTACCTAAATCCATTTAGGCAATGACCGACGTAACCAAGCTCCATGGATGGATTGTTAACAGCGCGGTTTATTTGAAATTAAGTTCACTTTGATTTGTCGCGAGGTAAACTCGCTGCTACGAATACATGGCTCTAATGCTCTTCATCAAAGATTTGAATTTGATTGCGGCCTGATTTTTTCGCTACGTAGAGTGCGCTGTCGGCGGCGAGGATCATCATATCTGCGGTGGTATGTTTATCTGGTGTACAGCTGTAACATCCGATGCTGAGGGTGAGGTGGTCGGCGATGTTTGAATTTGGGTGCAGGATATTTAGTTGACTGATTTGCTGTTGCAGTAATCTGGCAAATTTTAAACAGTGGGTTTTATCTATGCTGGGTAACACAATTGCAAATTCTTCTCCGCCGTAGCGGGCTGCTAAATCACCTTGTCGCTTACATAAGTTATGTAGTGCATGGGCAACTTGTTTGAGCGCTTCATCGCCTTGCTGGTGGCCATGATTGTCGTTATAAAGTTTAAAATAATCGATATCACAAATGATTAAACTCAATGGTTGATTTGAGCGTGTTGCACGTTGAATTTCATTAAGTAATGTTTGATCAAAACAGCGACGATTGGCGATATTTGTTAGGCTGTCGAGGTTTGCTTGTGATTGCAGTTCTTGGTTGACCAATAGTAATTGTTGTTGAGCTTGCTCTAAGCGTTGTTTATACAGAACGTTTTTGAGTGCATTGGCAATAATTTCACCCACCAGTTTGATCCGCATAAGATCGGTGTCGGTCCAGTGGCGTATATGTGTTACGCAATCACAGCCAATAAAACCAAACAAGGAGTTCTCAGAGCGAAGCCCAATGCATAAAACAGATTTGATCCCTTCAGATTCAAATTCAGCTTTTTCGGCTGCAGCGGCTGGAGGGAGTAAATTAACATTCGGTACCTTAAAAACGTGCTTTTCGTTCATCATAGTAAAAAAGTACGGTAGTAAATCTTGCTGAATACCTTGCAGCTTTTCTTTAAATGGCTTGATCTGTGTATTAACCCATTCATGGGTATTACTCATTTCTTTGCCGTCTTCGCTAAATTGAAATAAATAGCTGCGGTCAGCATCACAAAATGTACCTATGGTTTTTAAAGCACTTTCGATTTGTTGGTCTAGATTATCTATCTGTATATCAATTAGTTGCGTTGATATTTTTGCTATTACTTCGTCAAAGTCAGCTTGCACAGAACACGATGAGTGTGATTTTAACACCAGCATCATTAATTGTGGGCCAATTAGACTGTAGGTGACTGTTACACAGGATATTGTGTGTTTTGTGGCGATATTATAGGTTTGTTCGGTGTTATTTTGGGGAGTTAAAAAGGTGTGATAATCAACAATCGTGTGGTTTTCTGTTTGTTTAATAGATAAGTGCTGAAACGCTTTTTCTACTGGACTTATTGCCGGCATTAAATTTAGTAACTGTTGGCTCAATGCATTGGCGTGCAGCGTGTCTGTTTGTTGATCAAACAATACGATTGCAAGTGGTAAGGCTTGTAAAGATTGCCAAATTTCGTCTACAGAATACTGTCTCACTGGATTTCCAACTTCCTATTAACAAATTAAGCTTACATTCAATTTTAAGAAAATGGTACTTTAATTAGCCGTTTTATATATAAATTAACTCGATATTAAGTTTTTAGTGCGTTTGACTGATGGAAGTACTACAATTGATACTGTATATCATTACTCTTTTAACGTTTCTTAGAATGATGACTCTTAGCACACTAAAGCACAGGTAAAACCGCCTTTCATGACCGACATTACAACTCACCAAGCATCACGACGTAGATTATTAATTGCATTAGCCATCACTAGCTCATTTATGATTATCCAAGTGATTGGTGCCTATTATGCAAACTCTCTTGCTGTATTAGCCGATGCAGGGCATTTATTTGTTCATAATAGTTCTTTATTTATTGCTTTGATCGCATCGAGCTTAGCGATTCATTTAGCTAAAAACTACAACGATGGTTATCAAAAAGCAGAGTTGACTGGTGGTTTGATCAATGGCTGTTTGTATTTAGCGATCAGTTTAGTAATTTTATACGAAGGTGGCGAGCGCTTTATGCATCATCATGAAGGGAAAGGGCCAGTTGTCAATAGTTATTTAATGTCGGTAATTGCTGCCACAGGGTTTTTATTTCACGGTGCCGCAGCATGGGTATTATATAAAGGTAGAAAGGCCAGCTTTAATGTTTATGCGGTATTTTTGCACTCATTTTTTGATTTGATTTCAACCGTGTCTACGTTTGTCGCCGGTATACTTATTTATCTAACGGGTTGGAGTGTTATTGATATTTTATCAAGCATGTTGATTGCGTTATTTGTTTTGTTTACAGGCGTAAAAGTAATTGTTGGTTGTGTTAAAGGTCTGCGTTTAAATAAAGCGAAACTACCCGATGTGGCCGATATTGAAAGTGCCATAGGGCAAGTTGAGCACGTAGAAAATGTACATAATGTTACGGTTATGCGCCGCGATAAGGAGTTAGTTGTTGGGGCACATGTGGTCCTTAAACAACATTGTACTAAAGAAAAACATGATGAAGCATGTCGACTTAAAGTTGAGCAATTGTTAGCCCAGCAATTTAATGTTGGTAATAGCGTTTTACAAATCGAAAGCCATGGTTGTCAGCATTAAATACAAGTAGTTAACTTGGCAAAATGCGTTTTTTCTTTTACTTTTAGATATAGTCTATTTTATTCGGAAGCAAACATTGCCGTTTTCTCAGCATCGATATTTTGCATTTAGCTGCTCCATACTTTTGGGCGTGTTGGCCGGCTTTGTTAATTTACTGCCATTTTGGTTTCTAGACAGCTCTGAATTTTTATTTGGTCAGCTTTTTGTTTTAATTTGTTTGTTGCTCTTTGGCTTACGCTACGCGTTAATTGCTTGCGCTATCAGTGCGGCTTTTATTTTTTATCGCTGGGGGCATTGTTGGCCATCAATCGTATTTGTTGGTGAAGTACTTTGGCTGTATCACTTTAGCTTTAAAGCCGCGCGGCTGCTGTTTATCCGCGGTATTATTTATTGGCTGTTAATAGGTATTCCACTGCTGGGGCTAATTGGTTATTTTATCATTGAGCTACCCATACTTGCTATAGTAACAGCCTTAGTTAAGTACTTCTTAAATGCCGCTATTGTTTTATGTGTTATTGATTTATTGAGCTTTTTCTTTATTCAGCAGGTATGGCAAAAGCGACCAAATTCGTTATATAAAATTCTTAATTACATTGTAAGCATTCTCATCATTTTAGTGGTGTTATTAACCTCCATTGTACTTACCAACAATCATTACGCGCGTATCGAATACGAAGTGAAGGCGCAGCTTTCTGAAAAATCTGAAGACATTGCCGAAAAAATTGACCTGTATTTAAATGACTATCGCCGTGGCATCGTATTAACTGCCAAAGCCATAGAGCAGGGGGTTGATAAACAGTTAGCACTGAGTCATTTGATGGCACTATACCCTAACTTTCTTACATCAATGGTTACGGATGAAAACGCAATTGCGCGGATATTTTACCCACTTAGTTTACAAGAAAGCTTAAAAGGTAGCGATTTATCGGTTGCCGATCGGGATTACTTTACAATAGGTAAAGACTCGCCAACAGGCTATATTTCTAATGTTTTTAGGGGCCGAGGATTTGGTAATGAACCCATTGTGGGTGTTTCTGCACCAGTGCATATTAACGGGCGTTTTCGGGGAGTTGTTGAAGGCTCGTTAGTGTTGGGCTCATTTTTGCAATTTAGGCCAACCATATTTGATAATGATGGTGAATTGATAATTATTGATGCCAAAAAACACGTGGTATTTAGCACCTTGCCTAATCATTATTCGGTATTGACTCAGCTCACTGAAGATAAATTTACCCAGTTAAAAGGTGATCAACAAGCCATTATGACCACCGACATTGATGGTGAACAATATTACGTAAAAATATATTTATCACAGCATCAAGGCTGGTATGTGGCAAGCTTATTAAAACGTAAATACGCTAATCTTGTGGCGGCAAGTGCGTGGGGGCAATCACTGTTACTGACTTTTGTGGTGATTATTTTGATCAGTATTTTTATCACCCAGTTGAGCCGTTGGTTGGTAAGGCCAATAGAAGAGCTTACCGAACAAATCGATGCCTTTGATCCTAAAGCTGATATCAGTGATTTACAGACTCAAAATAATGCGTGGCTGGAAGTACTGAGTTTACAGCAGCAATTTGCAACTTTAGCATTTAAATTGACCAGCAACTTTAAAGATCTAGAACAAGTAAATACTGAAAATGCAGCACTTAATCTGCATTTAAAACAGTTTAATGTAGAGTTAGAGTATCAAGTAAATGAAAAAACAGATGAATTAGTTAAAGCTGTGGCAACTGCAAATCAGGCCAGTAAAGCTAAATCACAATTTTTAGCGAATATGAGTCATGAAATTCGCACCCCGCTGAACGGTATTATGGGGCTGACTGATATTTTACTTAATGCTGATGACGTAAAGTTGGAATACCGTGAACAGTTGCAAATGATACAGCAAAGCGCAAAAAATCTATTATTGATTTTAAACGATATTCTAGATTTTTCTAAAATTGAGGCGGGGGCGGTCAAACTAGATATTCATATAGTTAATGTACGAAAACTGCTTACCCAGTTAGCGCAGGTGTTTACAAATACTGGCGTACAGCCAGGCGTTGAATTTGTATTAAATATTGCCCCGTCAGTACCAGATGTGGTGCAGTTAGATTCATTAAGGCTAAGCCAAATTGTCAATAACTTGTTGAGTAATGCAGGGAAATTCACGAAAACTGGCAGTATAACTATGAACATTGATTATGCTGATAATCATTTGTCTGTGGCTGTAACAGACACCGGTATTGGTATTTCTGGGCAGCAGCAATCATCGTTGTTTAGTGAGTTTACTCAAGCCGATATTTCAACCACGCGGCAATATGGTGGTACTGGTTTAGGCTTGGCTATTTGTAAGCGAATAGTTCAGTTAATGGGGGGCAAACTTAAATTACACAGCGAGATTGGCAAAGGCAGTTGCTTTACTATCACCATTCCTGTTGAGGTGGCGCAACTCAGTGACGAAGTTGACATACAGCAAAACATCCCTGATTTAACTGGATTGAAAGTATTACTGGTAGAAGATAACCAAATCAATCAAATCGTTATTGCTAAAATGCTCAGTGATACTCATTGCACCTTAGAGGTTGCTAACGATGGTGAAAAAGCACTGGCGTGCTTACAACACAACATGGCCGATATTATTTTGATGGATTGCCAAATGCCTATTATGGATGGGTACCAGTGCACAGCTGAAATCCGTAACAATGGTGCTCAATTTGGCCCTGTGGTTATTATAGCCATTACTGCTAATGCTTTTGAAGACGATCAAAAACGTTGTTTAGAAGTGGGTATGGACGATTTTATTGCCAAACCGGTCGATCGTGCCCAACTTTTTCAATGCCTTAAAAAGTGGGCTGATACATTGAGTTAACTAGCTATGTAGTTTGCAATTTCTCTTGCAGTGCTTGGATATACGCATCGCTAATGAGAATCTCGGCAGTTGTTGGTTTTGCAAAGTAATAGCCTTGAAGGTCATCGCAGCCGATACTGTTTAAAAAGCGTATTTGCTCAATTGTTTCTACACCCTCTGCAATGCAATACAGATTTAGGTTTTCAGCTAAGGTATGGATTGTTCTGATAATTGACTCATTATTGCTATCTCGCCCGATATTACGCACAAAGCTTTGATCAATTTTAATCACATCAATTGGAAATTGACTTAAATACGTTAAAGAAGAATACCCGGTGCCAAAATCATCCAATAACAATTTAAAACCAGCGCTTCTGAGTGCTTGCAGCTGCTTAGCCGCTTTGTTTTTGTCATCAAGCAAGGTGTTTTCGGTGATCTCTAAACGTAACTGAACAGGTTTTATATGATGCTGATTTAGAATAAGTAATAAGCGTTCGGCTAAATTAGACTTTAAAATATGCACCGGTGATAAGTTTAAAGATAGATAAAACCGCGGATTAGCTTTAAATAATGGTGCGAGATCTTCAAGTGCACGGGTCAGCGCTTGTTCGGTTAGTACATCGATTAAACCAGTTTCTTCCGCAATAGGTATAAACACTGCTGGGGATATCAATTCAGCCTGATGCTGCCAACGCATTAAGAGCTCTACACCTTTGATTTTTTTACTTTTATTGTTAACAATTGGCTGGTAATTATTAAAAAACAAATCGTCCTTGTAGGCGTCTTTTAAAGCATTTTCGAGCAGCAGCTTTTGGGTGATTTGGTTATTCATTTGTTCAGTGAAAAACTTAAAGCCGTTGCGGCCCGATTGTTTAGCATGCATCATCGCTATATCGGCATTACGAATAAGCTCATCGGTGGTATCGGCATCAAATGGGTAGAGTGCAACACCGATACTGGCCGAGATATTAATTGCAAAATCGTTGATCACCACCCGTTTTGCAAGCTCTGCAGTTAGGCTACGTACTAAGTTACTTAAACTTTGTGGTGAGTCTAAGTTTTTAATCAATAACAAAAATTCGTCACCACTTTGACGCCCGACAATGGCATTATTATCAAGCATGCTATTCATTCGATGGGTAATATCACATAATAGCTGATCGCCAACCGCATGACCAAACGAGTCATTCACCGGTTTGAATTTATCTAAATCTATAAACAGCAAAGCAACAAGGCTCGCGCGCGTATCGGCATCTTTTATCGCATGCGATATCTTTTGATACATTAATGTTCTGTTTGGCAGCTTAGTTAATGGATCATAGTTTGCCAGATAACGAAGCTCATTTTCAGCGCGTTTTTGCTCAGTTAAATCAGAAATAACTACCACATAATAGCTCACCACATTACTGTCTTTTGCCACTGCGGTAATACTGATATGAATGGGGTGCGACGGATTTATCTTAGTTTTTATATATGCGTCACCGCGCCAGTTCTGCTTTGGCTGCAATGATTTTAGAATATTGATGAAGTCGACATATTGTTTTTTACCCAGTGCCGCTAAAAACCTTTTTAGCTCAAGCTTTGCTGGTTTTTTTTGCATTGAGAAGGCTTCAGCAAAGCTATTATTAACAGAAAATGGAATGAGTTGACTGTCTAAAATAAGTAGCCAATCGTTTATTTGACTAAAGGCTTCACCTAATACCGCAGCTTGATGTGCTGTAGCACGCTGCTCTGTAATATTAGTATAAATTCCAGCTAATCTTGTAGGATAGCCTTGCTCATTCGTTTCTATCACTTTACCTATGTCGTGGTACCAAAGCCAGTTTCCATTAGCATGTTGAAGCCGATACGTGACCTGCCATTGTTGAGCATTTTTTTGAGTGATGAATATATGCCAATCATGCAGTATTTTGCGCTTATCATCAGGGTGTATTAATGCGCAAAAATCGTCAAAATTAAACTTCTGAGGCAAAGTTTGATAGCCTAGTTCGTGTTTTAAGCGCTGCTGCTTTATCCAATGTGCGCCAATATCAACTTCCCATACACCGCTTTTACTACTGTTTAAAGCAAGCTCAGTTTGTTGTTGTGATTGCAATATTTCATCATGAGTATGCTTAATAATGCGCTGACGAGAGCGGTATTGCCAAAAAATAACAAATAGCACTAAAAACGTAAGTAATAAATAAAGACTTATTGCAAGAGGAGAACGCCACGGGGCATAAGCAACGTTAAAGTTAAGCGTTTTTTCATCACCGAGGCCTGAGTCATTTAAGTTATATGCTGCGATTGTAAGTTGATAATCACCAGCAGGAAGTTTAGTAAAAAAGACTTTATTGTTATTTAGCTTTTCATAGCTTAATTTACTTGGGCCAGTTAATGACACCTTATAGCGTGTTCTATCAACATTTTGAAAATCAAAGTTGGAAAAACTAACTTCTAAACCCATGTCTTCATCAGTCAGTTGTAAAGGCTGGTTGGCGTATTGCAATGGATGATAATTAAGTGAGCGTGAGAGTAACGATATATCGGTGATTTCAGTCACAGTGCTGTCACGATCATTAGGGACGGATAAAAAGTCTTGTGGGGCGAGTGTTAGCACGCCACGTGTGCTGCCAAAGGCTAAGCGGCCATCGTTTAACAGTGTATGTGAGTCGATATTAAATTCATTCACAGTTAAGCCATCTTTAACAGTATATGCATTGAGTTGCATTGAACTTAAATCGAGCCGATAAAGGCCATTTTTACTGCTGATCCATAAAAAGCCAAATTGGTCGATTTGCAAAGCGACAATTGTTTTAGTTTTAATGCCATTACTGAGGTTTATACGGTGTTTTACTTCATAGCTGTTGGCGTCAAGACCAATTAGCCCTTCTTGGGAAGAGGCAAGCCATAGCGTATTGTTATAATCGATCACCCAGTCATCAATAGTGACATAATTTATTGGGTTATAATTTTCAACTTTGTATATTAAGGTGAGTTTTTGGCTAGACTCATTATAACGATATAACGCCCCAGATACGCTGATCAAATAGTCATCGGGTTTATTCGGTAACGGTTTTAAAAAGGTGTGCACGTTGACGGGATCTAACTGCTCTTTGAGTCCTTTAATTACGTTAGTCTGACCACTGTTTCCATCATACAGGAAATAATCATTCTCGCTAAAAAATGCAAAGGTATCAGTCGTGATTTGGTGATAGCCATAAGCTGGGCCGCTGTCGATAATGGCTTGTGTATTGCCTTGCATTGGTAGAGCTATTTTTTGTTCGGTTTTTTTGTCAAATAAAGCAAGACCATCATAAAGTAGTAACCACAAATAACGATCTGGCTCATTTAAGTGTGCCGAGGCAATGCCATACACAGCAAATTGGCCATAAAACGCTTTAGTGTCATTGCTGACTAAGTAAGTTTTCTCTGTTGTCCCATCTTGGCGCATTTTGGCAAGACCATTATCGGTGCCCAGCCAAACGTTATGATTGTCTTGGTAAACAGCAAAGATCACATTACTGTGCAATTTATCATTACTGGTGATTTGAATATTGCCAAAACGCCTTGCTAAAGTTGACCAAGTAAAAACACCTTGTGAGCGCGAGGCAAGCCACATAAGCCCTGTTTTATCGACCATTACATCTAAAATCGTGTTGTCGGTCATGTTGAATTTACTTTGATCAAAACGAAAAAGAAACTCATTGTGATCAGTATGGCGATGGTATTCATACAGACCATCCTCGGTGACTATAAATTCACCATAAGGGGTATTAACGTAGTCCCAAATATTATGTTCTGCAAGCAGCGTTTTTACGTTGTTGAAGTCTAATAACTCATTGTTATTAAATGCAATAGAATAAAAACCTTCGACCGTGCCAACCAGCAGGCCAAGCTGCGAGTCGACGGTTAAAAACTTGATATTATTGTTATCGAGGTTGAGCTTATCCTTGGCAACTAAAGGTATTTTAGTTATATGTTCATCAATTAATGATTTAGAGTACAACCCATCAGTGGTGGCAATATACAAAAAGTCATTATGAACAGTAATTGCGCGGACAAAATTATCATCTTTACTGATTGAAAACTCATGGGTATAGGTATTTTTTTGTGGATCAAAGGCATACACATGTTGGTTAATGGCGTAATAAAACAGCTGCTGATGTTCAGCGATGGCAAAAATAGGAGAAAAGTGTTTATCTTCAGCGTTTAACTTACCTGAATAAACTTTACTGACTTTAAGTGTCACAGGATCTATAAGAAACGCACCAGAATATTCAGTTGATACAAAAATATCGCCATTGCTTGTTTCAAACAACAGAATAATCGAGAGTTGATCCAGTGTGTATTCACCAGAGAATATTTTTACTTCGTAGCCATCAAACCGGTTTAAACCTTGCATCGTTCCGATCCAAATAAACCCTAGTTTATCTTGCAGTGTGCTAGTAACGTGGCCTTGTGATAACCCTTCATCAGTGGACAAGCGTTGTAATTGCTGAGCATAGCTTTGAGCACTGGAATTAACACTAAACAAAGTGCATAAAATACTAAATAAAATGAAAAAAAAGTTATTCAACCGCACTTATGATACAGCTCCCCTGAGGTAAAATAGTTGTTATCCGTTAGTAAATATAGCATAACAACTTACAGTTTAATTAAAGAATTAACTTTATATAACAAATCACTTATGCTGTTAGCTATGTTTAGATTACAGGATGTTCACATTGCCTCATTCATTTAATACTCACACCATGCAAAGTCTGCTGTTAGTTGTCGATATTCAAGACAAATTAAGTCCGGCGATGCCTCGTTATGAACAAGTAAAACAGGTCACAGTGCAATTAGTAAAAGCCGCACAATTGTTGCAAATTCCTATCTTAGTCACCGAACAATATAAACAAGGGCTTGGCGAAACTGATCAGCAATTAAAAGCTCAGATTGGGCAGGCTGAATACTTTGATAAAACCCACTTTAGCGCGTGTAAAGAGGACGGTTTTTTAGAGCTTATTGCTAGCTATAAGCGCCCGCAAATCATTGTAGTTGGTATGGAAGCGCATGTATGCGTATTACAAACTTGTTTAGATTTATTGGCGCAAGGTTATCAGGTGTTTTTAGTCATGGATGCGATTAGTTCGCGTAATGATCTGCACCGCGATTTAGCCATCGCTCAGTTAAGACAAGCCGGTGCTGTGATCAGCTGCGCTGAAAGTGTAATTTTTCAATGGACCGAAGTGGCAGCGACACCTGTATTTAAAGAGATTTTAAAGATTGTTAAATAAGCTTTGCAACAAGAAGAGAATAATTCCACTTCAGCATTGTAAATGATAGTGGTTTTTATTATCATGCCGTAAATTATTTTGATTGCTGTATAAATATCAATGAAACCTTCTTTAATAGCATTAGCCCTAAGTTATATTACCATTGCGCCTGTTGTCGTTGCTGCGCAAACAACAGCAGCAAGATCTGCAACTGATGAGTCTACTGTTGTAAAAAACGACATAGAAACCATTTCAGTCGTTGGACGAGCGTTTTCACTGTATCGCCCAACAGAATCAACGTTTGGTACTCGTACCGATACGCCGCTAGAGAAAATTCCACAGTCAATCCAGGTTATTCCGCAAGCGTTAATCAGCGATCAGGCTGCACGTCAAGTAACTGATCTATACAGTAATATCGCGGGTGTTAATGGCTTTAGTTACTCAGGTGTTACGTTTCGTGGTTTTCGCCAAGATGAAATTTTATACGATGGTGTAAAAGGTGACCCATTTAGTGGTTTTGCGGTACCACAGTTGTTTAATATTGAGCAAGTGGCTGTTTTAAAAGGCCCTAGTGGCGCTGTGTACGGCAGTGGTAACCCTGGCGGGATCATTAATTATATGACCAAAAAGCCCAGCTATGATAGTAAAACAACCGTTGCAGTTGAACTGGGTAATGATGATTTTTTTAGTGCCGCAATCGAATCAACGGGCAGTGCCAATGACGCACAGACCCAAGCCTACCGTGTTGGTGTTTATAAAGATTCAGATAAACCGTTTCGTGAAAATACCAGTGAAGATAATACCATTATTGATTTAGGCTATCGATTTGATTTTAGTAACGATACTAATTTGGTATTGCAATATACCCATGTTGATCAAGATTTAGGCGGCGCTAGATTACGTGGCGTGCCAGTGGATAAAAACGGTAACTTCATTGCCGACATTAGCTGGAATCATAATGAAGCAACGGATTATCAAACCGTTATTGCTGACGTGTTTCAAGCAAGTTTTCAGCACCAATTTAATGAGGTATTTCGCAGTGATATCACTGCGCGTTATTTTAGTAACGATGCTAATCAAAACTATCATGAGCCGCGTGGACTAAGTGACACAGATGGCGATGGAGTACTGGATTGGAGCGAGCGCGAATTTCGTGATCAACAACGCGAAAATACCGGGCTTAGTTTTACTGCCAATTTAATTGCTGACACTGAGCTTGCCGCTATGCAACATGTGATGCTGGTGGGTGTAGATTGGTATAAGCATGAGTTTGAATCAGCATATAGAACAGCTGTACAAGCCAGCAAAGGCGGACCAGTCCCAGGGATTTCAATATTAAATCCTGTGTATGGACTGACTTCAAAAGATGATTATGATTTAGCAAACGTAACACCGCGTTTAGCAAATACTGAGTCAACACGTATTGGCCTGTATGCACAAGACCAAGTTGATGTTACCGATAAATGGAATGTTACGGTTGGCTTACGGTACGATCGTTTTGAAGACACCGATGTCCTTAATAACACCGAGTTTTCAGACAGCGATGTGACGTATCGTATTGGCACAAGTTATAACTTAAACGATACCTTTTTCCCTTATGCGCTGTATGGCACAGGCTTTATGCCACAATCGGCTAGTAACCAAAATCAAGATGTAGGCGGGCCATTTAAACCAGAGCACAGCAATATTCGTGAACTTGGTTTACGTACTAAGTTACTTGATGACTCGTTGGCTGTGAACATGGCAACTTATCGCATTATCCGTAACAATATTTTACAAGCCAGCACTAAGTTATCAGACACTGGCGTTGATCAAATGGAAGCGTTAGGCGAAGTTGATAGCCGAGGCTTTGAACTTGAGATTGTTGGCGATGTCACCGAACGTTTAGTGATCACAGCAAGTTACGCATACAACGACACGCGTATTGTTGAGCAAAGTGAAAAATTTTCCGCGCAAGCAAAAGGCAGCGATAAATTTGCCAATGCGCCACAAAATACCGCAGGGTTGTGGACGCGTTATGAGTTACCTCAGTTGCACTCATCAATCGCGGCAGGTCTTGATTATGTTGATGAACAAGTCAGTTTAGACGGTGATAAAGTACAGCCGTATACCGTCTATAACATGGCTTGGAAGACTGAATATCAACAATGGGTTTGGCAGCTCTCAGTTAAAAACGTGTTTGATAAAGAGTATGCATCAAGTGGCTTTATAACTCGTGCTGGGCATTTCCCGGGCGAACCACGCCGCGTCTATTTGTCGGCTAAGTACACATTCTAAACTGACAATTTCGTACTATGAAAGCAAAGCAGTGGTTTAACTTACATGCTTGGGCAGGGCTCTTGGTTGGCAGCTTGTTATTGATAACGTGTTTATCTGGCACGTTGGCAACCTTGAGCCACGAAATTGAATATCTTAGTGATAGTAAATTTCGTGCCCTCTCGCATTCCCCTAATACTGACTTTGCTGCAATTGAGAATACACTTGCCCAGCGTTATCCTGGCAGCCAAATCATTAGCATATTGCGCCATCAGCAACCTTACTTAGCAACCGAAGTGTCGCTTAAGTGGCAGCAACAGTTTTTGTTTGTGTATGTTGATGGTGCGACGGGGCAATGGCTTGGCGAAGGTCAGTGGGGGCGCGTATCGCGCTTTTTTCGTAACTGGCACATGAATCTATCGATGGGTTGGACTGGTAAGTTGATCGTCACGAGTTTAGCCATTCTCTTGGTTATTTTAGTGGTTACTAGTCCGATTGTTTATCGCCAGTGGTGGCGACATTTTTTTAAAAAGCCACGGCAATTAAAAACAACCAATCGTAGCAGCTGGGCTGATTGGCATAAATTACTGGGGCTTTGGAGTTACTGGTTTATTGTGGTCATGGCCATTACTGGCATGTGGTACTTAGTTGAACACACCCTACAAACAGCCAAAATTGACCATTATATAAAACCCCCCGCAGAGGTTACGGATCTAAAAACTGACGCCGCGCATCCGCCAGCGATAAGTGCCATGGTAAACGCGGCGCAATCAGCGTTTCCAAGTTTACAGATTCGCGCTATACAATACCCAAGCAAAGCAAATAAACCGGTTGTGGTACTGGGCGATAATGATGACGTTTTAGTACGCTTACGAGCTAATAAAGTGTATTTAGATCCAGCTTCAGCAGATGTACTGGCAATTCAAAAAGCCGCAGATTTACCTATTGTCGCGCGCATTAAAGATACCGCCGATCCTTTGCATTTTGGCAACTTTGCAGGGCTAGGTACGAAGTTAATTTGGGCTGTATGTGGTTGTTTAATGACCTGTATATGTATGGCTGGATTGTATATGAATTGGCTGAGAGTAAAGCGTAAGCAGCGTTCATTATTGCAATGGTTTGGTATCATGGGTGCAGTGAGTGTTTTATTAGTATGTTGTTCTCTACTTCTCACAACGCAAACATTTAGTGTACGCCAAGCACCAGCAAAACTATATTCGCCGGTGCTGTAACGTGCAGATAAAGTTAGCTAGTAACTAGGCCATAACAACCCAAAGCAACAAACACTATTGCAGCAAGCATTCTTACTTTTGCCATTGGAATACGTTTTAGCAAGGCATTGCCAGCATAAATAACCGGCACATTGGCAAGTAACATACCTACAGTGGTTCCTATGGTTACCCACAACACTGATTGATATTGAGCGCCAAGCAATACTGTTGCTATTTGGGTTTTATCGCCAATTTCGGCAATGAAAAACAGCACCAAGGCAACTAAAAAAGCCCCGTATTGATCGTACTTATTGCTTACTTCTTCATCTTTATCTGGGATCAGTAGCCATAAGCCAACGACAATAAAACAGCCGTTCACAATCCAAGGCAGGTACGAAGAGGTAAAGCTTTGCGATAAATAATCGCCCAACCACGCAGATAAACCATGATTGATAATAGTAGCGACTAAAATACCTAAAATAAGTGCAGGTTTATTGGCAAAGCGGGCAGCTAACAGCAGGGATAAAAGTTGCGTTTTATCGCCTATTTCAGCTAAAGCAACGGTGACGGTTGATGTGATAAATGTATCCATTTTACTTCTATAAGGCGGGAACATTAAACCAAGGTAAACGCCTATCTCCCGCCATGAGGATAGTGTTTACCCAGGTCTTGCCGATAATGCTTGCTACATTACAAACTTACCATGCACATGAGGTGCAATTATGTTGATAAGTTTACTTGCTGCGCTTTAAGTTAAAAGGCATCAAGCAGGCTACTCCCCCGAGAAGTGCGCACTTTGCCACATTTCTTTTTTAGAGTAAAGGTACAACAACAGGTTTTGTGGTGCGGCTGAGGGTGAACTCTGTAATTGAATATAAACGTATGCTTAAAACCATGCTTTTACTTTTTGCATATTATTCCTACTTACCAACACTTTATCATCATTGCTCATGAGTAGTGTTGCTTGGCGACCTTTACTTTTTACACTGCGAATATACGCCCGATTGACCCAATAACTACGGTGAGTTTGACTCATTGTATGTTGTTCATCAGCTTCGGCCAAAGCCGATATGGCATCTTTTAAATTAAATAAGATCAGTTTTTCGAAATCATGTGCAACGACTTTTAAATAATGTAGCTCGGCTTTTAAATAGACTATTTCATCTACGCTATTTACAGTAGCGAGCTGTAAAAATGCGGTAAGCTTTTTTGTTTCTGGTTCTATTACTTCTGCAGCTTTGAGTGGCGCTAAGGGGGGGGATATCGGTATTGTGCGAGCAATTGCTAAAGTTGGCGTGTCGGGCGGCATTTCTGGTAAAGGTATTCTTCTTTGCAAAGAAAGCCCAGTTAACCAAGGTAGATTTACAACTAACCAAGAAAACATTGCCGTGGGGATCATATCACTGCATTCTTGGACTAAAGCTGCGAGGGTATAATCAGTATCATGTAGCCAATAAACATCAAATAGCAGTGAGACGGGGGCATAAAATAGAGAGGCAATAAATGCGCTCACTAGCAACTTTAAAGCACTGTTAAGTCCTGATAATTGGCTAGTTAAAAATAGGTGAGTGGCGATAAAAAATAATGATCCGCTATGAACTTGAAGCTGCCACTGTAAAAAAACTTCAACAACATGACGTGTTTCATCATCGTTAACGAGGGTAAATAGGCTTGCTAAAATAAACCCCAAGATAAAAAAATATCGCCAAGGATTTATCTCACCTAACGGAAAATGCCCATTCATACAAAAAGCTGCCCATTCGTTCAAAATCAACAAACTTAATTAAAGCAAATTCAATCCATGGCGTAAATTGTTGTCATCACAATTTATACAAGGAATGGATACTATGAATAAAATGACACGATTATTACCTTTAACAATCTGTGCTTTGGCAGTCATTAACGCTCAGGCTAGTGATGAAAAAGAGCTCGAAGAAATAACGGTGATCGCAGTAAAACCAGATGGTTTAAAGATCAGTTCAGACAAGCTCTTATCATTACCAGGCACCGGGAATGATCCATTAAAGGGCTTAGAAGCACTGCCGGGGGTTGTACTTGCAACTCCCGCCACCGGAGGCCCGGTTGCGCAGCCTGCAATACGTGGTAGCTCGAGCAATGACAACTTATATCTTACCGATGGCTTGGAGATGGGGTATGTTTTTCATAATGACGGGTTAAGTGTTTATAACCCACTTCTCGTTGAGAGTTTTGAGTTAAAAACGGGGGCTTGGAGCAGTCAATACGCAAATGCGAATGGCGGAGTGATATTAACCAATTTAAGAGATCCCAATGGTGTGGAGCCGGCACGAGTGATCGACTTAAGCTTTTTTAGAAGTGGGTTTTTATATGAACAGGCCTTATCAAGCAACGCAGCGTTCTACGTTTCTTTTCGAGAAAGCTTAGTTCATACTTATGTTGATAATTTTATAGAAGACGAAGACTTTTCTTTCGCGGTACCACCGAGAAATCGAGACTATCAGGCAAAATTTATTTGGGATTTTGACGCAAGCAATATTATTCGATTCTCCGCCAGTGGCGCAAAAGATTATATCGAAATAGCGTTTGATCAAGACGGTAGAGATATTGCTAAAAATCCTGATCTAGCCAGCGGCGAAAGATATCAAACTTACTACCACAGTCAAGCGGTGAGTTTGCAACATTTTGGCGATGTAATAGAGGCTAATTTTAGTGTTAATTTATTGACTCAAAATCAGCAAGAGCGTGAAGGGGAGGTTTTTAGATGGGATGCAGATATCACAAAATTGATTTTCAAAACTGAAAACCAATACGTAGCAGAATCCTTTACGTTAAATTTTGGTGCCACATATAGAGACACGTCGGTAGACTATCTAGCCAGTGGCCGGTTGATGCCGTGTAATACCGAATTTGAAATGTGCCCACCTAGCTACTTTAGTCCTAAATTTAATGAGCAAGGGACTTTAACTATTTCAGATTATCATGCTTACACCCATCTTACGGGGCAAATCACTGCTAAACTTGATTATCAAATCGGCATTGCTGTTGTTGGCACAGACAATAACAGCCAAAGTTATGTTGAACCAAGATTAGGGATTGGCTTCGACCTCTATGACAATCACACGCTCAGACTAAACTACGGGATCCATCATACCTTTATAGATGACTATCAATTTTTAACCGCTCAATATGGAGAGCCAAGCCTTGAGGCGAGTAATTCATCGCAATGGGTTTTAGGCCTTGATTCACAATTAGCTGATGGAATAGCTCTACGAACAGAGCTTTTTTACAAAGAATTGAAAAACCTCGTTGTTGCAAACCCGCAAGCACAAGCTCGCAGCGAAAAGGATGTAGCACTCAGTGATCTGCTTTTTGATGATGTTGCCAGTGGCGAAGCGTATGGGATTGAAATACTTGTAAATAAGCAACTGTCGAACGACTGGTTTGGCTGGGCAAGTATTGCTTATAGTAAAACAGAGCGAAAGAACCCATTAACAGCAGAGGCGTTTAATTCTGAATTTGACCTGCCTTGGGTTGCAAACTTGGTTTTAGATTATAAATGGAATGATCACTGGCAAGTCGGTGCAAAATGGCGATTTCAAAGTGGCAGGCGCTATACGCCAGTATTATCTGCACAGCCTTATAAAGAAACTGGCAGTCAAAATGCGCTCTTTTATATTCCAAAATACAGTGAATTTAACAGTTCACAATGGAGCAATTACCACCGTTTAGACATTCGTGCAGATTATAAAACACAGCTCTATGGCTTTGATGCTAATTTATATTTTGAAGTGTTAAATGTTTATGCTTCACGCGCAGTACAGGAGCTAGAATACAATCAAGACTACAGCGAGTTTGAAAAAGACTACCAGTTCCCTGATATGCCTTTACCATCTATTGGCATCACAATTAACTTTTAAAGATGATAACCCTCTTACTTTAAGTGTGAGAGGGTTGAGCATCTGAAATATAAATTTAGCGTTTTATGGTTGATAAAAAATTTAGAAAATCTAGCACTAAATGAAATTAAAGGGGTTAAGAATTTTCGATAAATTGAAATTTGCCAGCAGTTATTAGCGTTTAAAACCCAACCAGAAAATAAGCTGCAAAGACTAAGACTATATAGGCACTCTTTTTACAGTTGGCTGCGTTCGGATAGCGGTCGTTCATTGATAACTATTTTATCTGGCTTAACTAAACCTCTATCTTGCAGGCCTTCCTAATACGCTTTTAAGTACCGATACAAATTCTATATTTAAACCTTTTCGTCTTTTGTCTCGTCTAAATAATAGTTTAATTATTTATAAAGGAAAAAAATGAAACTCTTATCCATTATTTTACTAACAGGCGCTTTGCTAGCCACAAATGCAATAGCAGAGCCTAAAAAGAAGGTACTGATAGTGGCATCTAATATGATAAATATGGGGGATCCTGAACAGCATGACGCAAGAAATAATTTATGGGAATTTGCACCTCCGTATCACATTTTTTTTAGCCACGGCTTTGAAGTTGACTTTGTATCACCTAATGGTGGAGAAGTTAAGTTTATGTTGGAGCCTTTAGGTATAAGTAGTTACACCATCAAATATGAAGGTTTCTTAGAAAAAGCAAACAGCTCATTCAAACCTGCTCAAATTGACCCAAATGACTATTGGGGCGTATTCATAGGTGGTGGCTATGGAGTAATGTTTGACGTTACAGATAACAAACAAATCCAATCCATTATCAGTAGTATTTATGAGTCAGGTGGTATTTTAGGTGTTGGTGGTCATGGCTCAGCGGGCATTGTAAACGTGAAATTATCTAATGGGGAGTTTTTGGTGAAAGGAAAAAAAATAGCTGGTTTTCCTAACTCTACTGAAACATCGAAACCATGGGCAAAACAAGGAACACTTTTACCTTTTCTTATTGAAAATCAACTTAATAAGAATGGTGCTATTGCTCAAAATAAAAAAACATTAAAAGATAAACACGCTGTGATTGCAGATCAACGTATTATCTCAACAATGTTTTTGCCTTCAGCTGCACTTGTAGCAAAAGAAATGATAACCTTAAGACAGTAATAACGGCGCTTAATAAGCTAATTAAGGCGGAACTGCTAAAGTTTGACTCGGTTTCGCTCAGCTACGCACTTTACTTTTTAAGGCGTTACCACCGTCCGCTAAATGCACTTTTGAGTAGTTCGGCTTTGAGCGTGAAGGAAAAATTCGCGGCTTCACTCCATCATAATATAAAAGAGAAGTGAAAATGGAAAATATGAGGCATTATATATTTTGATTTTATGAAAAATGACGTTTTATTTTACCTACACTCAACACATTACTAATGGCTTAACTACTATGAACTCAGCGTTAAAGAATACAATGCGAACATTTATACATTCGGTCTCAGTTATGTGTGCTGCGCTGTTACTGACAAGTTGTGTGAGTTGGATTGCACCAACTGTTAAATCTGAGTTGATAGCGCTTCAAGCGGGCGAATATCAGCTAGACAGTCAACATGCTGCATTAATATTTAAAATCCAACATTTAGGGTTATCAACCTATGTAGGGCGTTTTAATAAATTTGATGCACAACTCAACTTTGATCCTAATAATATGACTGCCGCGTCATTAAACGCAGTGGTGGATATTAGCTCTATTGATATTAATAATGCTGACTTAGCAGAAACCTTACAAAATGACACTTGGTTTAACAGTGAGCGTTTTGCGCAGGCATCATTTACTAGCAACACTGTTACAGTTATATCTGATAACAGTTTTAATTTCTCAGGTGATTTAACTCTTAGAGGTGTTACCAAACCTGTGACGTTTAAAGCCACATTTCACGGTGGAGCAGACAACTGGATGACAGGAAAATACACCATTGGTTTTAGCGCGGTAGGTCAAATCAAACGTTCTGACTTTGGCATGGACAGTTATATACCGATTGTTGGGGATCAAATTGACTTAGAAGTTTATGCGGAATTTCTTAATGTTGGTAAGCAATAAGAAGTAAGTAGATAGCTACTAAATCGTCAATGAGTGAAATTTGCAGATAGAATATAATCCCTGAATGACCGCTAGGGCACATATCAGTTAGCCGGATTGCGGTGATCATCTAAAACTATATGAAATTAAGCAAATAAAAATAATTCTCAATTTTATACGATTATTAATTGCGAACCGTTTACGTTTAGATTAATATACAAGCTCGAATGTAATTGAGAGTGGTTTGTATTCATGTATATCTGTTTATGTCACGGTGTGACAGATAAAAAAATTGAACAAACAATCGACGAAGGCGCGACTACAATGCGCGAGCTTTCTAAAGAGCTTAAAGTCGGTAGCCAGTGCGGCAAATGCTGCGGCTGTACTAAAAAGATCCTCAACCGTAAGCTTATTCAAATTGCTGATATTACTGAGCAAGTGGCGTAGCTATTGCTTATTGGTAATCGTTTAAACTCAGTGACATTTATCTGTATTATAAAAACTAAAAAAGCAGCCTAAGCTGCTTTTTTTGATATTAACCAAACGTTACATTTGCGACTGCAGGTAGTTTTCAATACCGGTGCTTTTAATTAACTGTTGTTGTGTTTCTAGCCAGTCAATTTGCTCTTCTTGCTCAGATAAAATGTTATCGAGCGCTTCGCGGCTAATATAATCTTTTTTACTTTCAGCAAGTTTGATCGCATCTTTTAGATCAACTAATGAATCTAGTTCAAAACTCATGTTGCAGGCAATCATTTCTTCGCTGTTTTCGCCAATGCGTAAACGGCCAAGATCTTGAAGATTAGGTAAGCCTTCTAAAAATAAAATACGCTCAATTAAACGGTCAGCGTTTTTCATTTTTTGAATCGAGGTTTTGTAATCAGCTTTATCAAGTGCGCTAAAACCAAAATCTTTAAACATACGGGCATGCAAAAAATATTGGTTAATGGCTACTAATTCATTTGCCAGTATTTTATTTAATGCAACAAGAACGTCTTTATCGCCTTTCATAATTTAGCTCCTATTCGCCCATTTGTGATTGGTGATAGTTTTGGCTACCAATTTTATCAATCAAACCAAGTTGTTGTTCAAGCCAGTAAACGTGATCTTCTTCGGTATCGAATAATAGCTTTTCAAGGATCTCACGTGACTGATAGTCTTTTTCTTGCTCACAGACTGCAATTACTTCTTTAACACACTCAACGACTTCAAGCTCTAGGGTTAAGTCATTTTGCATCATTGATTTAACATCATGACCAATAATTAGATCACGACGTTTGGTCATGTTCGGTACGCCTTCGAGGAATAAAATACGCTTAATTAACCAATCAGCGTGATCTTTTTCTTCTTCCATTTCATGATTAAGGCGTACATAAAGTTTATCTAAACCCCAATCATCGTACATACGTGAGTGGATGAAATATTGATCGATTGCTGCAAGTTCATTTGCAAGCAATGTGTTAAAGCTGTCGATAACTTTTTGATTACCTTTCATAACGGCCTACCTTGAAATTCATAATTGCGACAAGTTTAGTGTAAAACCACAAAATTGCAAGTATTTTCCTTTTAAATCATATGGTTAATATTGCGTGTGATTCTCGTTTAAGTTTGCATTGTTGGTTGCTTTATGAACAGATTGCTATTTATATTTAAGGTTAAAGGTTAAATTAAGAAAGGCTCGTTCATTGCACAGCGCAATGAACGAGTTTAATGATGCTTAAAATTTATATTTAACGCCAACAGTTGCTGTTGTTCCTAAACCTTTGATGTTATAGCCGCCGAATGTATATGACTGAGCGCGGGCTGGAAAGTAATCTTCGTTAAATAAGTTTTCAATACCTGCAAACCCTTGCCAGTTATCAGCAAATTGGTATTGGCCAGTTAAGTTAAAAATATTATAACTTTCGACAGGGCCCTGATCGCCCACATATTTGCCATCGTCATTTGCTGCAAAGCGTTTTCTATCGCCGACATACAGGTAACTTAATGTTAGTGACATAGCATCACTGGGTTGCCAGTTTAGGTTAGCTGTCGCTTTTGGTGGGCTGATCTGTTTAGAACCTAAATAAACATCTGCTTCGGTGTTTTTACCTTCAACATAGCTATACGTTGCCAGTAATTTTAGGTTTGCAGAAATTGTATAATCTACCAGTGTTTCGTAGCCCCAAATTTCCTGTGGTGCTCGTACTGGTTCATATACGCCGGTCACTTCATTAAATTTATTGGTTGTGCCAAGTTCAGAGGTACTACGATAGGCGGCAACTTCAATACGTACATTATCAAATTGTGAATTAAAACCAATTTCATAGTTGTCGATGATCGAGGCTTCAGTTTGGATCTGTCCAATATCGTTTACCGTGGCAGCACGTAACAGACGGCCAATATCTGAAATATCGGAGCCTTGTGAGTAACTTAAAAATGGGCTGAATTTTTCATCAAGGTTGTACTTAATACCGACATTATAGGTTGTCGCATCGTAATCTATAGTGTCGCCTTTAACGTTAATAGGTACTGAGCACTGAGTTGGCGTTTTACATAGTTTAAGTGTGCGGTAATCGTCTACAGTTAAATCAATGCTTTCTTTGCGAACACCGGCTTTGACAATAAGGTCATCAGCAATCACCCATTTGGTTTGTAAAAAGCCAGCAACACTTTGCATATCCATCTCTGGAACCCAGATACGGCCATCAACAAGTGGCTGCGAAGTCACATCGGTTAATGCATCGATACCATAAATAAATGAGGCTTCGATAGAATCAAAATCTATTTGGGTATTAAATGTTGCCCGTGCGCCTTTTTTCTCTGATCTGATAATTGACTGGCCGCCGTCATAATTTTCGTCTTGATTAGCAAGATTGGGGGAGAAGAAAAACACGTTTTCTATATCTTGCATATAAAGATCTAAGGTCATTTGGGTGTTATCAAATAGCGCGTAGTCTATGTACTTTAGGGTGATATTTTCGTTGCCTTCGGGGCCTTGTGGTTTACCTTGTTTTTGTAATTCAGATGGTACATGGATTGCGTAGGTTTTTTCGCCTAAGCTGATATCGCCAGCAACATCGGCAAGGCCAGTTTTTTGCTGCGAACTGAAGTAGTTATAACTAAATTGTAGCTGTTTTTCGTCATCAAAATCATAGCCCAATTTAGTAAAGTAGTTTTGTGTAACTGCGTCGGATAAACCATATTGTAAACCGAGTATGTCACCCTGGGCATCACGTTGTACGCCATTTTCTTCATAGCTGGCAGTAACTAAATAGCTAAATTTGTCAGCACGGCCATTAATGGCTGCTGATAGCCTTGCACCGGCACTTTCCTCAAGTTTTACCGGACTAAAGCGACTCGATAAACTTATTTCACCTTCGGTTTTACCATCACTTTTTGCTTGTTTAGTGATGTAATTAATAATACCGCCTGATGCTCCGTTACCGTAAATAGAGGTGGCACCTTTGATCACCTCAATGCGGCCGATGGCACTTGGGTCGAGGCTCTTTATACCTAAAGAGCCATTACGCAGTGGGGTTGATTGCGGCACGCCGTCAATCATTATAAGTGGTGCGCGACCACGCAGCGTTTGCCCGGTATTACTCGAACTACCTGTATCAGGGGCAAGGCCCGGCACCATTTGCGCAAGTAAGCTTTGTAGCTCAGGATTTACTTTTAAATGCTCTTCGATTTGCTGTTGATTGATAATAGTAATTGATGCGGGAACCTCATCAATGCTTTCAAAAACACGGCTACCAGAGACAATCACACGCTCCATTTGCGTATCGGTTAATTGGTTTTTATTGATTGCTTCATCGGCAAAAGTGGCAGTGCTTACAGCGAGGGCTAATAAAGTGAAAGAGGTTTTAAACATGAAGATCCTTTACGACTATGTAATTATGAGATATTGCTGTTTTTATTGGCGCAATAATAAGTGTAAAGAAGTGTAAAGGCAAGGGTATTGATAGTTATTATCAATTGCATTTTGTTTTTGCTATTCAAAAAAGTTAAACATCAGCATTATGCTTGCAAAAAATGCCAACCAAAGCGGCGCACTTGCTTGATATTTTCCGACATTAAAAAGTTGATAACAAAAACCAATAAGCAGTAGTAGCTCAATAAGTAGCTGGAGTGGAAAACCCACAAAGGCATAAATGATTCCTATCACTGAGAGAAAGCTATTACCTGATAGTTTGCTCAAGGTGCCAGTAAAAAACTCGGCTGCTATAAAAAAACACAGGTGGTTGATTAGAAATAATAATAGAACACTTTGCATAGCTCTCGTCCTTAAGCTTTTTTCCTGATGCGCTAATAAGTGATTAATTTAATGTAATTGGTACGATTAATTTTAGGGCTAAAATAGGAAAAATAAAGCAACATCACTTGTTTAAAGTATGAGTTGCTACAAGGCTAAAAAGTACATTTACATCGAGTCAGGAACGGCAGTTATTTTAAAGGTAAGGGTGGCATGAGTTGATCTGACAGTGTTACTGGTGGTGTGAACTTAAAGTTATTGTTCAACATCACCAGTGCGAGCTGATTTATTAAAACGTTATAATGCTGAGTTATCTATAATGGCGCTTATACCAAAAGTAACCCCCGCTGATAGTAAAAAAAGCAGGCAGTAGTGCAACCAATAGCCATAACATTTGCACCAGAAAGCCGGCAAAATCGCCAATATGAAATTTGTATTTAAAATTCCACGCGCGAGTTGTGAGGTTGGCTTTTGAGGCATCGTAAGATTGCAGTACTTGACCGGTGTATTGATCGGCCCATACCCAACTATAAGCATGACTTTCATCAGGGTTTCTTACTCTAAGTGCAACTGGGTCGCTGGCTTTTTTAGGCAAATAGATACGAAATAATTCAGCCTCAGGAAATACGGCTAATGCGTTTTGTATAGCCACTGCAAAGTTATCGCCATTGATTATATTTGGCACCTCAAGTTCCGGCGCTTTAGGGCGTGCCTCTACATTATTTTGTGTTACAAACTCAAGCACTGCTTTGGTCTCGTCTTTCCAGTGAAATGCCATACCAGTAAAGGCAATTAAAATAAGAGGGATAAACAGATACATGCCAATCACTGTATGGAGTTGGTAAAGCAAAATACGTAATTTAGCCTTGGGTTTTATTACTAAACGTTTTAGGCGATTTTTAGGTTTAAGCCACATGTATACGCCAACGAATATATTGATAATAAAAATTAACGCACAGATAGAGACCCAATTGCGCAGCGGCTTTTTGCCGTCTGCATCTTGGTATAATAGCCAACGATGAACGGCCATGGTAAAGCCATACACTGTACTGTAATAATCATATTTGAGCAGTACTTGTCCGGTATATGGGTTAACGCTGATATAGTTTTTATCAGCAAGCTGGGCTTGCCATGCAACAGTGGGCTGCTGCTCTGGCATAAGTAAAGTGACATTTTGTTTGGAGTGAATAGCCAGCGTATTGATAAGCACCGGATAGGCCAGTGGTGTTGATTGCGGGGTTACTGTCCAATATTGCGGGTTAATGATTTGCTGAATGTCTTTTGCGTAAATTAAAATAGCGCCGGTGATGCTTAAACAGATCAAAAACAGCCCACTAACTAATGTCAGTATTAAATGAGTACGGCGTAACCACAGCTTTAACAACACAGATATCCTATGATATTTATAAAAATAAAGATGCGATGATAAATGAGAACGCGAGCTGTTTTCAATAAAAATCCGATTAAATGCAATTATGAGTTCGCATCATGGTTTGTTATTGTGGCTGTTTATATTCAATAATACATTGCTCAATAGCAAATTCATGGTGTAAATAGTCTTTAATTGCGTCAATATCAAGTGGCTGAGTAGCTATGATCACCAGTTCACAACAGGTCGTTTTCTCATCAATTTGCCAGGCTTTAATGCTGTGTACTTGGCTAATTGTAAAGTGCTTTTGTAACGCATTAGTGATTGCTTCACGATTAAAGTTATTGGGCGCAGCTTGCATAAGAATTTTGCAACTTTCAATCAGTAGTAATACCCCGTGATAAATTACATATGCCGAAATGAATACTGTGGCAATCAAATCAACAATATACCATTGATAGAGAATAATTAAGGTACCAGCCACAATTACCACGATCGAGGCCATAGCATCAGACACATTATGAATAAATGCAGCGCGAATATTCATGCTATTTTTTGCCCCCGCACGAAAGGTCAACACCGCCGTCGCAACATCAATTACTAGTGCTAATGCTGCCACCCACACTACAATCCAGCCATCGATTGGGGTTGGGTTAAAATAGCTGTCAATGGCTTCTAGTATTAAAAATCCACCAATAATGATTAAGGTGCTGCTGTTTAACAATGTGGCTAAAATTTCTGCACGTTTATAACCAAAATGATAGTGCTCGTTAGCGGGTTTATTACCAATTCTACGGGCGATTAATGCGATAAAAATAGCCGCTGCATCACTGAGATTATGCAATGCATCGGCAATTAAAGACAGACTGCCAGAGATAAGACCGCCAACAACTTGGGCAATAGTAAGTAGCACATTGATAAAAACAGCGAAGCCTAGCTGGCGATCACTTTGGTCGTCATTGTGATGACTATGAGAATGTTGATGAGCCATATTCAGTATTGCCTAAGTTGTTATTATATTGATACTACAATACTAAATGAGCATTGCTGAATTAGCCAGCGGCATAAAGTTGGCATCTGTCGCGAGCGGTTAAGCACTTCTCAGTAACGAAAAGATATGTTAAGTTAGCTTGGAAATCGTTCAAAGGATATATTGCTTGAAGCAATTAGTGTTGTTTATTTTAGCGTTTGTACTACTTCAGCCTGTGCTGGATAGTTTTGACGTGGCTGATCATAACACTGCTATTAATGTAACCTCGCAATTATTACATCAACAAAGTCAATTAGACGAACACTGCTCTGTCAATAACGATCATGATATTCACCAACTGCAACATCAGCAATTAAGCCAAGCCTTAGCTGATAACGCCGATGATGCGCATTGTCATGTATGTCATATCCCCGCATTTTTTACTGAGCCGTGGCAGCAGCATGTCAATTTACCAAGCTACGACATTATTAGTTTGAACGCCCCTGCATTTAATTCGCGTCTGCTTATTCCTGATCTACGCCCTCCAATTACTTACTCACTAAGTTAATTTTTAGCTGGCCAACATCATGGTCACCGATTTATTTAGTAAGAGTATATGTTATGAATTTATACAAACCATTTGGGTTTGCTTGTCTGTGTGCGACTGTATTAGCTGCACCACCCGCATTGGCTACGCCAACGCATAATACCGCCGATTTAACCTGGTTGTTGTCGCAATTAAAACAACACCCAAATTTACAGGCTGATTTTCAGCAGCTGCAAAGTGCCACTGCATCTGTGCGAGCTGCAGGGCAATCTCTATATAATCCAAACCTTGAGTCGAGTATTGAAAAAGAAGGCGATGCTAATAATTTTAGTATTGGGCTGAGCCAAACATTTGATATTAATGATCAACAACAGGCACAACACAGTGCGGCGCTACTGACACTGGTTGCACAGCAGCAGCGTATGCAATTAACGTATTTACAATTAGTTGAACAAACCCTGATTGCGCTTATCAATTGGCGCAGTAGTAAAGCAGCTTTTCAGTTAGCGCAACAGCAAGAGCAGCAATTAGAGCGTTTAGTTACCGTGGTTAAGCGCCGTCGAGCGGCCGGAGAAGTCGGGTTGCTGGATGAACAATTAGCATTGTACTCACTATCAGAAATTTTGAATCAAACCGCCCAACAAGCCAGTGCTTATGCAGATGCTAAATTAGCTGTGCAGGCACTGTTACCAACGTGGCACGAAGATGGACAGCTGACACCTGAACAGTTACTCAGTGGTATTAAACTCACTACAGATACTGAAAATGTGGTCCAACATCCACAACTTTTGCTGGTGAAATCACAATGGCAACAACAGCGTCAGCAAGTAAAGGTGATCAAAGCCGAACGAGCCGTCAAACCAACCATTGGGCTTGTAGCAGGTAAAAATGGTGATGATAACCTTGTCTCTGTGAGTTTTTCTATGCCGCTGAATATAGTGAATAATTTTAGCGATGAATATCAAGCTGCAGAATTTATGGTGATGTCAAAAGAAGCCGAATATCAAGCTTTAAAGCGCACTATGACGTTTCAAGCGCAAGCCAGTAAAGAGGTGATGCAAGCGTACGCTCAGCGCGTTAAGCGTTGGCAGTCGATTAACCAAGCAAATGCAGATAGCAGCCTTACGTTGATAGAGCAACAATGGCAAAGCGGTGATATCAGTACCGCTGAGTACCTAACCATGCGCCAACAGCGTATTTCAGGATTACTTGCTGGCATTGAAATTGTTCAGCAAAGCCAACTGGCGAGCGTGAATTGGTTAACGCAAAGTGGTCAACTTAGCCATTATATTTCTACCTTTACGGATCCCCTAACTGATGGAGCTGCACTATGACGCGCTTAAAAATTATTCTTTCTGCTCTGCTATTTATTTTTAGCAATTTAGGGCAGGCAACCACTGTTGCACAACAAAAGTTTGATGATACAAAAACAGGTCATCAACACAGTGAAGAAGCACCGCACGCTCATACACCAGATGCAGCCCTTGATCATAGTGCTACCACAGCAGTACAACCGAGTGAGAATGTTGAACATGATCAAGCCGGCGGGGTACGTTTAACCCCGACACAAATGCGTTTAGCAAATGTGCAGATCAGCCCATTAGTGAAGCGCACTTATCAATCGCAGCTATATGCCCCTGGTGAAATCAAAGCTAATGGTTATAGCAGTTATGTATTATCGCCACGGGTAGATTCAATTGTGGTGAAACGTCACGCAACCTTAGGACAACATATTCAAGTAGGCGCACCGTTAGTGACTTTATTTAGTGCCGAGGTCGCCAGTGCACAAACCACTTATCGATTAGCTAAAGCACAGTGGCTGCGGGTGCAAAAAATGGGCAAAGGTACGGTGAGCGAAAAACGCTTACTCACAGCCAAGGCAGAATATGAAGTGGCTCACAGTCAACTTGTGGCGTTTGGTTTATCGGCTAAAGCAATTGCGCAAAGTGCGGTCAGCCCAGCCGATAAACTGGGGGAGTACACATTATTCGCTGGTACGTCAGGGGCTGTGCTCAGTGATAATTTTGCACAAGGGCAGCGGGTCGATGCGGGAATTGAACTGATGCTGATTGCTGATGAAAGTCTACTATGGGTTGAAGCGCAATTGTCGGCAAATCAAACCATTAATATTGATACAGGCACAATAGCGCAAGTGAAAGTGAATCAATTCACATACCCAGCCAAGGTGATCCAAGAAGCACACACTATAGATCAGATCACTCGCTCACGGATTGTGCGTTTGAGTGTACAAAACAGCCAGCATCAATTACACCCAGGGATGTTTAGTGACGTGTATTTTGAATTTTCAACTGAGCAACAAGTGTTGGCAGTACCAGAGCAAGCTCTACTTAGGAACCCAGATGGTGATTGGGCGGTATATGTGCAAGATGAAGACGGTGAACTTATAGCAACTGAAATTGAACGAGGCCGACGGTTTGGTCAGCTTCGTGAAATTAAAGGATTAGCTGAGGGCACTAAAGTCGTTACTCAAGGAGCATTTTTTGTCGCATCAGAACAAGCTAAAGGCGGTTTTGATCCGCACAACCATTAGGAGCTAACACTATGTTTAATAATATAATAGATAGTGCGATTGCTAATCGACTACTGGTTTTGCTGACTCTTTGTGTATTAATTGTCACCAGTGTTGTGGTGATCCCAAAACTCAACCTTGATGCTTTTCCAGATGTTACCAATGTGCAAGTGGCTGTTAATACCGAAGCACCAGGTTTGGCTGCCGTTGAAGTTGAGCAGCTGATCACTTACCCAATTGAAGCGGTCATGTATGCATTACCTGATGTAGAGCAAGTTCGTTCGATTTCTAAAACGGGGCTTTCTGGTGTTACCGTGGTGTTTAAAGAAGGGGTGGATATCTATTTTGCCCGCCAACTGGTATTTGAGCGTTTGCAAGCAGCGAAAGAACTGATCCCGGACGGGATTGGTTTGCCAGAAATGGGCCCGAATACGTCAGGGCTCGGGCAGGTTTACCAATACTTATTAGCGGCATCACCTGAATCTGGCTTGGATAGTATGGCGCTGCGCAGCTTAAACGATTGGATTGTGAAGTTACTCATCTTACCCGTTGATGGTGTTACCGAAGTACTGTCGTTCGGTGGTGATGTGCGTCAATACCAAGTAAATCTTAACCCAAATAAGTTATTGGCTTATCAGCTCGAGCAACAACAAGTGGTCACTGCACTGGAAGAAAACAACACCAATGTAGGTGGCTGGTATATGAACCGCGGCCAAGAGCAGTTAGTTATTCGTGGAACAGGTTGGTTTAATGCCGGCACACTAGGGCTGCAAGAAATAGCACAAACGCCATTGAAAACCATCAATGGCACAGTGATCACCATTGCCGATGTGGCAGAGGTGACGCTTGGCAGTGAAATTCGCCAAGGTGCCGCTACGATGAGTAAAAAAGATGGTCAAGGTAATGTGCAATCATTAGGTGAAGTGGTGACAGGGGTGGTATTAAAACGCATTGGTGCAAATACCAAGCAAACCATTGATGGTATTAGCGCGCGGATTGCGATGATCAATCAAGCACTACCAGAGGGGGTAACGTTTGAACCGTTATATGACCAAGCTGATTTGATCACCAAAGCGGTTGATACTGTGGTAGATGCCTTGCTATTAGCGTTTGTATTTATTGTGGTTGTGCTGGCGTTATTTTTAATGAATTTACGCGCCACATTATTGGTTTTATTGTCTATACCAATCTCCATTAGTATGGCTTTATGTGTCATGTCGTGGTTAGGGCTCTCGGCTAATTTGATGTCACTCGGTGGTATTGCTGTGGCAATTGGTATGTTGGTGGATGGCTCGGTGGTGATGGTGGAAAATATTTTTCGTCACTTAACTAACAATACTCATGCTGATCACTCACCGGCTAAATTGATTTCTATGGCGGCTAAAGAAGTTGCCAGGCCGGTATTTTTTGCTGCACTAATTATTTTAGTCGTGTTTATGCCGCTGTTTAGTTTTGAAGGTGTAGAAGCTAAATTATTCCAGCCAATGGCTATAAGTATCATGTTAGCTATTATTTCTGCTGTGATTGTTGCGCTAGTAATCGTGCCAGCAATGGCAGTGTATTTATTTTCTAAAGGTGTCACAGTTAGGCGCAGTGTATTACTTGAGCCGTTAGATAAAACTTATCAAATATGTTTACGCTGGGCAATGGACGCACGTAAAACGGTGATCTCGCTGGCGGGAATATTAGTGGTGATTGCTGGTATCTTATTGCCGCAACTAGGCACTGAGTTTGTGCCAGAGCTTGAAGAAGGCACTATTAACTTACGGGTAACACTGGCACCTTCGGCAAGCTTGGATACAGCATTAATGGTCGCTCCTAAGTTGGAAGCGATATTATTGGCCTTTCCTGAAGTTGAGTATGCACTTAGCCGAATTGGTCGCCCAGAAGTCGGGGGGGATCCAGAGCCAGTTAATAATATTGAAATTTACTTAGGTTTAAAGCCGGTGAGTGAATGGCAATCAGCTGCTAATCGTGCACAACTGCAAGTGTTAATGGAACAAAAATTAGCGCAGTTTCCTGGTTTATTGTTTAACTTTTCACAGCCGATAGCCACGCGGGTGGATGAGCTACTATCAGGGGTGAAAGCGCAACTAGCGATTAAGCTGTTTGGTGCTGATTTAGATGTGTTAGTCGCTAAAGGGCAGCAAATTGAGCAAGCTGTAAAAAGTGTTGCTGGCGCTAAAGATGTGGCAATGGAACAAATTGCTGGTGAAGCACAATTAGTGATCAAACCGAACCGGTTAGCACTTTCTCGCTATGGTTTATCTGTGGGTGATTTAATGTCGATAGTGCAAGATGGCATTGGCGGCACTGCGGCAGGGCAAATTATTAATGCCAATGAGCGGTATGATATTTATGTGCGCATTGGTGCAGAGTTTCGTGACAGCCCAGAAGCCATTGCAGACCTACGTTTATCCTCACCGACAGGTGCCGTGGTTAGGGTTGGAGATGTCGCAACGGTTAATATTGAATCTGGTCCGCCACAAGTGCGCCGTGATGACGTTCAGCGCCGAGTAGTGATCCAAGCCAATGTACAAGGGCGCGATATGGGCTCAGTCGTCGCGGATATTCGCCTTGCCATAGCTGAGCAAGTTGATTTACCCGCAGGTTATGGTGTGAATATCGGCGGTCAATTTGAAAACCAACAACGGGCGCAGCAACGTTTATCTATCGTGGTGCCTATTTCGCTGGCTTTGATTGCATTACTTTTGTATTTTGCATTTGGCTCAATAGGCCAAGCATTGCTGATTTTAGTCAATGTGCCGTTAGCAGTTATTGGTGGTGTGGTTGCACTTTACGTATCGGGGCAATATTTATCAGTGCCAAGCTCTGTGGGTTTTATTACCTTGTTTGGGGTGGCAGTGCTTAACGGCGTGGTGATGGTTGAGAGTATTAATAATCGCGTTAAAGCGGGAGATAGTCTACAAAGCGCGGCATTTAATGGCGCACTATCTCGGCTGCGACCGGTACTAATGACAGCGTTAACCTCAGCGCTTGGTTTGATACCCATGTTGATATCAACAGGCATAGGCGCTGAAATTCAAAAACCATTAGCAACGGTTATTGTTGGCGGATTATTTACCGCAACCTTTCTTACTTTATTTGTATTGCCGGTACTCTACGCTCAATTTAGTCAGCAGTTTTATCGTGTCAATGGGAATAAAAACTAGCTTTACTGCAGTACCTTACACAAGGCGCATAAACTTGCGTCTTGTGTTATTTAGTGCATTAATATATGTAAGTAAGTGTCTAAAACAATAAAAAGTTGATTATGGAAATACAATGCTGAATAGCCTGTTAAAAAATAAAAGCCAATCTATACGGACGAAACTGATTGTTACTTTTATTGTCATTGCGCTAGCGCCATTGTGTTTACTGTCGTGGTTTAGTTTACAACATGTTATTGATTCACTAGAGCAAAGTGCTGAGGTGCAACTAGTTGAATTGAGTAGTATAGGTAAGCAATTTGCTGATATTTGGTTTGCAGATCATATTAAAGATTTGTACCTGTTAAATGATCAACTCAGCCATAAGCAGTTGGATAAACAATCACTAATCAACGAATTTGTTGCGCGCTATGACTTTGTAAATGACATTGATATTATTATTGACCCTCTTAATCGTACTAATTTAGTTAATAATGCTGCATTCTCTGAGTTAGATAGCGAACAGCTAAACGCTATGCTTACCGATTTAGAGCGAGGCGCAGCGAGTGTATTTATCTCAACGCAAGCAAAGCCGCAACGACACTTTGTGGTGTTGCCAGTAACCAATACCCAAAAGATATTAAACTCTATTATTTTGGTTGAGGTTAATTTTCAAGGGTTGCTCGAAAACTTAGCTCATGTTCATGAAAATAATGAAGAGTTGACCTTTCATATTATCAAAAGTGGCGTTGTACAAGATGCAACGCACTCCTCACTTTCTGCGATGTTAAGTAAGCATTTAGCAAAGTTTGATCATGTCTTTACTTATCATAAAAGTGATAATACCAAGCACTACGCGATACTTACACAGTTAAACTTTGCTAGTGCAACTGATTGGCAACTACTGGTGGAAAAGCCTGCGGTGGTTATGCTCAAAGGCGCCACTACTTATAAAAAAGCGGCGATGTTAGTTAATATTATTGCTTTATTAGTCATTCTGGTGCTGTCGTGGTGGTTCGCTCGGCGGCTATCACGGCCACTTATTTCGCTTGCTAGGGCATCGACTGAGATTAGCAATGGTTCGCGAAGCCGCATACCTATTTTAGCGGATAGCAGTGAACTGCAGCAGTTGTCGATTGACCTCGATCATCTGGTTAGTAGTAAATTACAGCAGCAATCAAGGTTGCAAATGCAAAGTGAAGCACTGCAATTAGCACTTAAGCAACTAGCGGAACAAAAAAGCGCACTTGATGAACATGCAATTGTTGCAGTGACCGATATCAAGGGCACGATCACCTTTGTTAATAAGAAATTTTGTGAGATCAGCGGTTACTGCGAAAGTGAATTGTTAGGAAAAAATCACCGTATTTTAAACTCCGGGACTCACCCTAAAGATTTTTTTAAAGGCATGTATAAAACCTTAATCGCAGGCAATGTATGGCATGACCAAATCTGTAATCGAGCAAAAAATGGTGACTTTTATTGGGTCGATACCACCGTAGCGCCTTTTTTAGATGAGCATGGGCAACCGCAAAGTTATATTGCTATACGCACAGACATTACCGCATTGAAATTACAAGAATTTGAACTCGAACAGCATAAAACACAATTGCAATTAGTGCTGGACAGCACTGCAGTAGGGATCTGGGACTGGTATGTAGATACCGGCAAAGCATATTTTAATAACCGCTGGGCGAGTATTATCGGCTATAAATTAGAAGAACTACAACCAACTGATTTTAATACATGGAACAAATATACTCATCCAGATGATCTTGTTACTTCAGGGCAGCTTTTAGAACAGCATTTTGCGGGTGAGAGCGATTATTATGTCTGCGAAGTTCGTATGTTGCATCGTCTCGGACATTGGGTGTGGGTACTGACCACAGGACGTATCGTTGAGCGCAATAGTGATGGCTCTGCAAAACGAATGATAGGTACTCATCTTGATATTACAGAGCGAAAAGAAACAGAAGCACAATTGCAATTGAGTCGCGACCGATTTGTGTCTCTGGTTGGCAATATTCCAGGCATTGTGTATCGATGTAAATACGATGCCCAATGGAGTATGCTCTATCTGAGTGAACAAACAAAAGTTATTACCGGCTATGAACCAAGTGATTTAGTTGATAATCATAAGCTGAGCTTCATTGAATTAATTCACCCGGATGATGTCTCAAGCGTGGCAGAGAAAGTGAGAGTCGATGTTGATGCTCGTCAGCCATGGTCATTAGAATACCGTTTGGTCGCTTCTGACGGCAGTATTCATTGGGTACATGAAAAAGGTCAAGCAGTGTATGATCAGGCTGGCAAAGTATTGTATTTAGATGGTTTTATTCATGATATAACCGAACGTTATCATACTCAATCAACACTTTACCGCCAACAAAACTTACTTGAAGCAATGAGTAAACAAGGTCAAATTGGTGCCTGGGAAGTTGATTTAGAAGCACAGACTATGTACTGGTCTGATGAAGTCAAAGCAATTCATGAAGTCGCTGACGACTATCAGCCAGTAATAGGGCAAGCTCTTGATTTTTATAAGCAAGGTGAACATCGTAATAAAATTAGCGAACTGTTCGAAGATGCTGTTATTAATGGTAACAGCTGGGAAATAGAGTTAATCCTTGTCACAGCGTTAGGCAATGAAAGATGGGTTAAGTCGATAGGCCAAGTTGAATTTAAAAATGAACGTTGTGTGCGTGTGTATGGTTCATTTCAAAATATTGATACTTACAAATACCTCGAATTAGAGAGTAAAAAAGCCAATCAGTACAATAAAAACCTGGCTAGTTTAACAGTTTCTCCTGAGGTACAGGCTGGTAATTTCGATGCAGTAAAAAATTTAGTTGCGCAGTCAATGTGTGAGGTACTAGATGTGCAACGCGCAGCAGTTTGGTTGTTTGATGAAGCTAGCGATGAAATGACGTGCGTGAGTTTATTTATTGATGAACAAGGCTTTGTCGAGCAGCCTTTAGTGTTTAAAACGAGTGAATTTCCCGTTTATTACCAAGCAATATTTGCACAAGGTTTAGTGGCAATTAATGATGTTAATAGCCATCCTGCAACTGTAGAATTTATTGATACTTACACAACGCCATTAAATATTAATTCGATGCTCGATGCGGTGATATCTACCGGTGAGGGCATTTTAGGGGTGCTATGTGCGGAAAGTGTCGATAGCTATCGCTGTTGGAGCCAAAATGAAGAAACCTATTTACGCTCTTTAGCGACATTAGTGGGCAGCGTGTTAATGTCGCAAAGGCGAAAGCAAACCGCTCAAGAGCTGAAACTTGCATTAGTTAAAGCTAATGCTGCAGCAACAGCAAAAAGCCAATTTTTAGCAACCATGAGCCATGAAATACGCACCCCAATGAATGGGGTGTTGGGTATGCTTGAGCTTATCGAACTTGAGGCCTTGACCAAGCCGGTGCGAACGAAAGTCGCTATTGCTAAAAATAGTGCGCATTCTTTATTATCGGTAATTAATGATATTTTAGATTTTTCGAAAGTTGAAGCTGGTAAAATCGAGCTAGAAAGCATCAACTTCAATGTCTGTAATTTACTTGGCGAAATAGCTGAATCTCAAGCGTTATCAGCGCAAGAGAAAAATATTGAAATCATTCTCGATTTAGTGGCTGTGACACCGGTGCAATTTAAAGGCGATCCGGGGCGTATTCGCCAAGTGTTGACCAATTTACTGAGTAACGCTGTTAAGTTTACTGCGCAGGGGGAGATATTGATCCGCGCATCAGTAACCGCCATTGAACAGCAATATCAGCTCAGTATTAGTGTAAAAGACTCCGGCATCGGAATTGATCTAACCAAGCAAAAAGATTTATTTAGCCCTTTTTCACAAGTTGATGCGTCGACTACGCGCGAATATGGCGGTACTGGCTTAGGTTTAGCAATTTGTATGCAGCTGTGTGAGCTGATGGGCGGAACTGTCACTTTAACCAGCGAAGTTGGCCAAGGCTGTGAATTCACAGCGACGATTATGCTACAAGAGGGGAGCGAAACCGAACGCAGTATACCGACCATAGATCTGACCAAGCTCACTATATTGGTGGTTGATGATAACGAAACCAACCGGATTGTGATAAGCCAACAGCTTGCTCATTGGGGAGCTAAAGTAGAGCTTGCATGCAATGCAAGGCAGGCGCTTGAGCTGTGTGAAAAGCGTATAGCTGCTCAACAGAGTTTATATGATATAGCGTTATTAGACATGCAAATGCCAGAAATGGATGGCTTAGCGCTGTGTCGAAAATTAAAAGCTGATGATGATTTTAAAGCTATGCCATTAGTAATGATGACCAGTATTGCGGGGATGGAAGGCGCGCAGCGGTTTAATGATGCTGGATTTCAAGCGTACTTTCCAAAACCGATTACCACTGCTGATTTGATTTCAACAATAGCAGTGATCGCTGATGAACAGTGTGCGACAGACTTACCTTTAGTGACATCAAGTTATATATCCTCACTGCGTAGTGATCAGCATAGAGCAAATAGCCATATTTTATTGGTTGAAGACAATCCGATTAACCAGCAAGTATCTAAACTAATGTTAAGTAAACTGAATTTTACCGTAACGCTAGCGGAGAATGGTCAGCAAGCTCTTGATATTTTAGCGAAAGTACCTGCAGAACACTTTAATTTAGTGCTCATGGACTGCCAAATGCCGGTGATGGATGGATTTGACGCTACTCGCGCAATTCGTGCCGGTGAGGCGGGTGCTAAACATCAACAGATCACGATTATTGCACTCACAGCCAATGCAATGGATGAAGACAAACAGTTGTGTTTAGCATCTGGAATGGATGACTACTTGGCTAAACCAATTCAGCTACAAATATTAAAAGATAAACTAGATCAGTATTAAACAATGCAGTAATAAATAAGAGAGCTTATGACAGACCAAAAAACGATTACCTTAAGAGATGCGCAGCCTTCGGATGCTGCTACTATTTTGCATTTTATTACCGAATTGGCAATTTATGAAAAAGAGCCCGATGCAGTTAAAACCGATGAACAGGCGATTTTAAAAACCCTGTTTAGTGAAGGTGCAACAGCGCATAGTTTGATTTGTTTTGAAGGCGATACGCCAATTGGCTTTGCGGTGTACTTTTACAATTACTCGACTTGGCTTGGCAAGAATGGCTTGTACCTTGAAGACTTATATGTCAGCCCAGATAGCCGAGGTAATGGTGCGGGTAAACTGATTATGCAACATTTGGCACGCCAAGCTATCGCAAAAGATTGTGGCCGTTTTGAATGGGTGGTACTTGACTGGAATCAACCTGCGATCGATTTTTACAATAGTATGGGGGCAGAGCCACAAAATGAGTGGATCATTTATCGACTTACAGGACAAGCATTAATTGATTTTGCCGAGAAATAAAAATACGCAAATGTAAATAAAAATCATTTGCATTAAGTTGTTTGGCTGTGTAAATTAATCACATCATTTAATTTTGTGCAGGTGATTTTTATGTCACACCCACAGTTTCACAGCAGTAATAAATTGTCTCAGGTTGAGCAAGTATTAAGTCCTTGGCAAGCCAACATTATTGCTGGAAATACAGCGTTTGAACGCGGTGCTTTAATTGAAGCTCGCGATAAATACACGACAGCACACACCCTCGCAGCTCGTTTATTAAGCCAATTTAGCCAAGCAAAAATATGCCAGTCAGTTATTAGCGCAATTGAACATTGCTGCCCCGCATTCGTTGTTGCCGCTCATAATTTAGCGGATACATATCGAGCGATGAATCAAGCAGAGCAAGCGTGTCAGTGTTTGTGTGATGTGCATATAAGTTTAAGTCATTTGCTCCAGCATCCATGCGATACGGTGCGTACAGTGGTTGTGCACCATCATCACAAAACCTACACAGAGTTAGTACAGTTTGCCAAATTGCACAGTCATTACCCGCAATTAATAGAACAAATCAATCAGACGTTAAGTTACACCCCAGATCAAACTGCCACTGTGCATTGATCACTTATTCTTAATCCGACAAGGAACAATTATGGCGTTTACATTACCCTCATTACCATATGAGTACGGTGCGTTAGAGCCACATTTAGATGCTAAAACTATGGAGATCCACCATACTTTGCATCATCAAACATATATCAATAAAGCCAATGCGGCACTTGAAAATACCCAGTATAGCGATACTGATGTACATGAGTTACTCGTAAAGATTGACACGTTGCCAACTGAGCTGCAAAAAGTAGTGCAAGAGCATGGTGGCGGACATGCAAACCATTCATTGTTTTGGACAGTAATGAGCCCCAATGGTGGGGGTCAGCCAAAAGGGAGTTTATTAGATGCGATCATAGAGCAGCTTGGCAGCTTTGATAACTTTAAAGAGGCATTTACAGCAGCAGCTGTTAGTCGCTTCGGCAGTGGCTGGGCGTGGCTAAGTGTTAATAAAGATAACCAGCTTGTGGTGGAAAGTAGTTTAAATCAAGACAGTCCATTAATGCACGGCAACACGCCGATTTTAGGTTTAGATGTGTGGGAGCACGCCTATTATCTGAAATACCAAAACCGCCGCCCGGAGTATATCGCAGCATTTTATAATGTTATTAATTGGGCTGAAGTTGAGCGTCGTTATTTAGCTGCTACCAGTAAATCAATCAGCGAATAAAGGTTGAGTGCCGAAAATGGCTAGTAAACTGTGTTTTTTCACGTACTCTATTTGCAGATGTATAGTTAAGAGCACCTTATGGATACTAGCCAATGGCAACTTGCCAGACAAAGCCGCGACCATCGTTTTGATGGACTCTTTTTCATCGGTGTTAAAAGCACCGGTATTTATTGTCGGCCAATTTGTCCTGCCCCTACTGCAAAAGAGCAAAACGTAGAATACTTTCAATATGCCCATAATGCTGCCCAGGCAGGATTTCGCCCCTGCATTCGTTGTCGACCAGATAGCGCCCCTGGAAGTAGCGCATGGCAAGGAACAAAAACCACAGCGCTGCGAGCCAAACATCTGATAGACAGTGACTTAACAACGCAACAAAGCTGTGAACAGTTAGCTGAGCGACTCGGCGTGAGTAGCCGCTATTTAAGGCAGTTATTTCAGCAACATTTTGGTATCTCAGTAACTCAGTATCGGTTATTTAATCAATGTCACTTTGCTAAAAAATTGCTGCAAGAAACTAATTTATCGGTATCCCAAGTTGCTTTTGCAGCGGGCTTTAATAGTATTCGTCGCTTTAATGATGCGTTTTTACAGCAGTTACATATTTGCCCGTCAAAAATGCGTGGTGAGCGCAGCACAACACGTGCGATGTTGACGCTTAAATTACCTTTTCGGCCCCCTTATAATTGGACTGCGTTACAGCAATTTTTAGCTAAGCGGTTAATTTCACCTCTTGAGTGGCTTGGCGAGACATATTATGGTCGCAGCTTTAAAAACCAGCATTGCCAAGGCCAGTTTACGGCTGAGTTTGTAGAGCACAAACATCACTTTTTAGTCAGCATTGATATTGATCAGCCGCGCTTTTTACAGCCTATTTTAAGTGAAATTCGTCGAGTACTTGATTTAGATGCCGATACTGCGCAAATCGAACAACACCTAGCAACTCAACTTCAAGGGGCAATTGTGTTAACCCAAGGGCTGCGGTTACCGGGTATTTTGTCGGTATTTGAGGCTGGTATTCGTGCGGTACTTGGCCAACAAGTCAGTGTGACTGCCGCGCATAACTTAGTGACCCAGCTGGTGGATGAACTGGGTGAACAAGATGGCGAGCGAGTGTATTTTCCAACCCCTGAGGTAGTGGCAAACAGTGAGCTGGCATTTTTTAAAATGCCTCAAGCGAGAAAGAATGCGCTGCGTAATTTAGCGCAATTTTGCGCCGATAACCCTGATTGTCATCAGCTTGATCAATGGCTGCCACTCAAAGGGATTGGACCTTGGACAGTAAACTATGCAAAATTACGCGGCCAAAGTCAGCCCGATATTTTATTAGCGGGAGATTTAGGCGTAAAGAAAGCCCAAGCGGGGGCAAAACCATTTAATGATGAGATGTGCGCGCCATTTCGCTCCTATTTAACCTTTCAACTATGGCAGCAGCTAACATGACTATTATCCAAACCCGCATACCAAGCCCAATTGATGACATTATTATTCAAGGTAACCAAAACGGGGTCAGTTATGTGGGCTTTTATCCAGTTATAGAGTGCTCAGAAACCCCATTTTCAGAGGTTGAGCAGCCACATATTTTAAAATGTGCTGCGCAGCTTAATGACTACTTTGCAGGCAAGCGAACAACCTTTGATGTCACTCTAGCCACCCATGGCACTGCTTTTCAACAAGCGGTATGGCAAGCGCTCACCGCGGTGCCATTTGGACAAACACAGAGTTACTCAGATATTGCTCACGCGCTCAATAATCCCAAGGCTGTTCGCGCAGTGGGGGCTGCTAACGGTAAAAACCCAATCAGTATTATTGTGCCGTGTCATCGTATTATTGGTGCCAATGGTAAATTGACCGGCTATGCGGGTGGGCTAGAGCGCAAGCAGTGGTTACTTGAGCACGAAGGGCTGATTTAATCTTCAAAAAAGGGTCAATAGACTCCAGGAATTAGTTTTAGCACGGGTAAAAAAGGTGATGTTCAATCAAGATTAAGGTAGCATTAGCGCACTTTTTTCAGGGTAGGCATTTTCATGGCTCAGCTGTACTTTTATTATTCTGCAATGAACGCAGGTAAATCTACCACGCTTTTACAATCGGCATTTAACTATCGCGAACGCGGCATGGAGCCTGTTATTTTAACGGCTGCATTGGATGATCGTGCCGGTGTTGGTAAGGTATCTTCTCGAATTGGTTTACAAGCTGATGCACATATTTTTGATGCTGACAAAGATGTTTTTGAACTGATCAAACAGCTTAATAGTGAACAAAAACGTCACTGTGTGCTGGTGGATGAATGTCAATTTTTATCACGTCAGCAAGTAATGCAACTGACCGATGTGGTGGATGAATTAGGCATTCCGGTGTTGTGCTATGGCTTGCGTAATGACTTTAGAGGCGAGTTATTTAGCGGCTCGCAGTACTTACTGGCGTGGGCTGATAAACTGGTTGAACTTAAAACGGTGTGTCATTGCGGTCGCAAAGCGAACCATGTATTGCGTACGGATGAGCAAGGCAAAGCGATTGCCGATGGTAATCAAGTGGAAATTGGCGGCAACGACCGTTATGTGTCGGTGTGCCGCAAACACTATAAAGCTGCGTTAAACATGCAGCGCCGAAGTTAACGCTGCTATAAATTGATCAATATCGGCTCGAGTGATCTGTAAATGAGTTACTAAACGCAAAGTTTTGCTTGGGCTGAATACTATCCCTTGTCCTTTTAGTTGCTGTGCAATGGCATTAATATCAACATTATCAGCAACATTTGCATAGACCATATTGGTTGTATCGCGCGACAAGTCAACGTTAAAGCCTTCAATGGCACTGAGCTGCTGCGCTAAGTAACGCGCATTGCTGTGATCGTCGGCTAAACGGCTAACATTGTGCTCAAGTGCATAGTGGCCAGCGGCTGCCAGCATACCAGCTTGGCGCATAGCGCCGCCAAGTACTTTACGCCAACGCCTTGCTTTATTGATCAGTTCAACAGAGCCAAGTAGCAATGAGCCGACTGGTGCGCCTAAGCCTTTTGATAAGCAAATAGACACGGAGTCAAAGTGTTTGGTTATCTCGGTAATATCTACCTTAAGCGCAACCGCAGCGTTATAAACGCGAGCACCATCCAAATGTAGTGCTAATTGATGGCTGTGAGTGAACTCACGCGCTTGGGCTAAATAACTTAATGGCAGCACTTTACCGCCAATGGTGTTTTCTAAACTGAGTAAGCGGGTATTAGCAAAGTGAAAGTCTTTGGGTTTGATAGCGGCGCGTATTTTGTCAAAGCAGAGGCTGCCATCATTTTCATTCTCGATAGGTTGCGGTTGGATTGATCCAAGCACTGCCGCGCCACCGCCTTCAAATTTATAATTGTGTGCATTTTGCCCACAAATATATTCATCACCACGTTCGCAATGAGCCATTAACGCTAATAAGTTTGCTTGGGTGCCGGAGCTACAAAACAATGCACTGGCAAAGCCATGACGCTGTGCTGCAACGCTTTCTAATTTATTAATACTGGGATCATCACCATATACATCATCACCTAAAGGGGCGTTGAACATAATTTCGCGCATTTTAGCGCAGGGCTTAGTGACAGTATCAGAACGAAAATCAATCATGATATCTCCGGTTGTGTAAATTGCTTGCTGATCTCTTGGCGAGTTTGTTGATCAAAATAACTCCACGCAATAAAGCGACTCACTTTTTGCCCTTGCGCCATTTCAATGATTTTAACTTCAGCCACAGGGTGTGTTTTTAATTGTGCTTGTAACGTGGCTAAGTTTTCTTTTTTTGAAACTAAAGAGGTAAACCACATACACTGCTCAGCAAATAGGGCACTTTCATCGATCATGGTACAAATGAATTGCGCTTCGCCACCTTCACACCAAAGCTCATTATGTTGCCCGCCAAAATTTAAAGCCGATTTAGGGGCTTTGCCTAAGTTTTTCCATTTCCGCTCGCTACTTTGAGCTGCTTGTTGTTCACTGGCATGAAAAGGAGGGTTACACAATGTAATATGAAAAAGCTCTTTTGCATTTATTACCCCCTGAAAAATATGCTGCGACTGCTTTTGTAGCTTGACGGTAATTTTGCGATTATTAAATTGTACGATTTGTTTGGCTAATTTTACAGCGCTCGGATTTATATCTGAGCCTGTGACGCTCCAGTTATATTCATGGCTTGCTAGTAACGGGTAAATTATGTTCGCACCAGTACCTATATCCAGCACTTTAACTTGTCTGCCTTGAGGTATAACGCCTTGATTATCGTTTGCTAGTAAATCGGCCAAGTAGTGAATGTAATCAACGCGTCCTGGAATCGGTGGGCAAAGGTTGTGTTCAGGTATATCCCAAAAATCAACGTTATAGTACGCTTGCAAAAGTGCTTGATTAAGCGTTTTTACTGCTTTGTTATCACTAAAATCAATACTTTTAGTACCATTGGGAGTAAGCACGATATATGGTTTTAAAGTGGGCACTTGAATACTTAGGTAGTCTAAATCATAGCCTTCGTTATGGCGATTTCGAGGGTGTAGTTTTGATTTTAATGGTGTTGATTTCATAACAAATAATTAGCTTAACAAACAAAAAAGTTATTTTACCAGAGAAACACATTGACGTGTGATCTTGTTTAAATTACTGGTAGGATGAGTTGCGGTTCATAACAATGACAACAAGGAACTGAAATGGCGATCGTACAAGAATCAGTATTTATTAAACTAACTGAGCTACAAACATTACATTTGCGCCGCATAGCAGATAACAGCAAAGCCGCTGGGCCAGCTGTGTTGTTTATGCATGGTGCTGTTGAAAATGGCAAAATATTTTATACGCATTCAAATAAGGGTTTAGCACCTTTTTTAGCTGAGCAAGGATATGTGTGTTATGTGGCTGATCTACGAGGTCGTGGTGACAGCAAACCGGCTATCTCAAAGCATGCTCACTATGGCCAAACCGAAGCTATTATTGAAGATATTCCCGCTTTTATTGCTAAAATTACCGAGCGTGAAGGTAGACCACCAGCGTATTGGGTAGCCCATTCCTGGGGTGGTGTATTAATGAATAGTGTGTTTGCGCGTTTCCCACAGTATATCAATGATGTAAAAGCATGTGCTTACTTTGGTACTAAACGCTCGCTTTATAATCATCATCCACAAAAATACCTTCAAGGAAATTTGATTTGGTATTTTTTAGCGCCAATACTGGCTAAAAAACATGGTTATTTACCCGCCAAAAGACTCAAGTGGGGCAGTGATGATGAAACTAAAAAGTCGCATTATCAAAGTATGCAATGGGCTAAACGTAAACCATGGTTAGATAGCGACGACGGGTTTGATTACGCGCAAGCTGTGGCTGGCTTAAGTTTGCCACCGACCTTACACATAGGGGGGGTGAAAGACAAAGCGCTTGCACAACAAATTGATATTGAAAAATTTATTGCCGAGTCAGGTACTGGTATTCAACACCTGCAAATGTACGGGAAAAAACACGGCCATCAATATGATTACGATCATATTAATATGTTAACGCACGCTAGTGCTAAAGCAGATCAATTTAAGGATCTAGTGACGTGGTTTGAGCGTCATTCAGCAACGCCCTGAGTGGCGTTTCAAAACGTTTCCAGTGTTCTATTGCACGGTTATGTAGCGGTTTTCGTACAGCTGCTTTGCTAAGCGTGGTAACTGGTTTTTTTGATTTATAAAAGTCTAAACATTGTGCTTCAAATGCGGTACCTAAAAATGTAAATACGCTTTTTAACGTATCGCGCGGCTCGCTGATCAGTTGCTCATAATGAACATCTAAGATAGCCGAAGGTATTGCTTGTTGCCAATGCGTCATCAAACCTTGGTATAAATCATAGTAACGTTTAAATTCAGGTAATGAGCAAAAATAAGGTTCATTTTCTGCAAAGTAATTACTATAAACGGACCAAGCTGTGGCATTAAAATCGCGCTGCAAGTTAATAAACTTAGCATTTGGAAACAATAAATAGATAAGCCCTAACGATTGATAATTAGCGGGCAATTTGTTGATCATGAACGCGCGAATAGGTTTTGCTTGTTTTAACCGTGCGGTATAAAGAGCCCGCGCTTGCTCAATCAGTTGCGGTGTTAGTGCGCTGATACATTCAGGGTAGGACAACTTGGTTTGTTGTTCTATGAATGCAACAACTTGCGAGCTAATACAGCGATCTTCCCCAAGGCTTGCAAATTCACTATGTGAAGCTAACATTTGTTCTAATAATGTTGAGCCACTGCGTGGCATGCCAATAATAAAAACGGGCGTAACAGTACCAGTAAATCCAGGCTTGATAGTGGCAAATAAACTTTTTGGGTTATAACGTATAATACTTTGATAAAACGGCGTTAATTGTTCAGTGTTGAAGCTACTCAATTGCAGCTGCAATTTATTGGCTAGTTTATAATAATTTACAGCTTGTTCTATATCATTGAGTTGATCATAACTTTTTGCCAAGGCGTAATAACAAACCATTTTTAAACGTAAATTATTGGTTTGTGTGAGTAAATGATGCAAGTTACTGATGTAGTTATGCTGTTGATCAAAGCGGCCAAGTTGTACCAGTTCAAATAAAATATAAGCAGTGACCGGATATAAACCAATACTTAGTGCTTGTGCAAAGGTGGTATGTGCTTTATCTAATTCGCCATGGGTTAAATAATGTTGTGCGAGATAATAGTGTGGCTCTGGGTTATGACTAGCAATGCTTTTTGCATACTCCAGTACGGTTAATGCATCATTTGGCGAATTAACGCCATTAAATGCATCCGCTAACGCGTGCAGTGGCTCCAACATATTAGGTAGACGTTCACAGCTTCTTTGTAATAAATAAACTGCAGCATCAAAGCGCTCTAAGCGCAGTGCAATACGGCCCAAACCAAATAGCGCTTCGCCATTTTGGGGATCACTTTCAAGCAAGGTTTTATAGTGAAACTCCGCTTCTTGGAGTTTGTTTTCGGCAAGTAGTTGGTTAGCTTTTTTTAGCAACATACATCACTTTTTTTATTTTTTAATTACTATATTTATTATTTGGGTATAGCACGAAAAAGGCGAAATGTCTTGAGCATTTCGCCTTTCTTTTCAACGCTTAATTATGATTAAAACGTATAAGTTGCTTTGGCATAATAGAAGCCGCCGTTTATACCATATGGCGAAGTTTCATAGTATTTACCACCCCAGTTATTATTAGGTGCCACGGTAAAATCAAGTTTCTCTGCTTCTTGGTCGAGCAGGTTTTGTGCGCCGACTGAGAAACTAATCGAATCATTCAAAAAGTAAGTTACTTCAGCGTCGAGCGTAATTGCCGCATCTGCCATTTTTGCTGTATCGTCATAATCTACATGCACACCTTGGTATTCACCAAAATAATTTGCACGAGTAAACATTGAGAAACTTTCCCATTGTTGTGACCAACTAAGCGTACCACGGTGATTTGGTAAGTCATTTTCTAAACGGCTTACTTTAAACACCCCAGTAATATTAGTTGAGCGAGTAACCTCAGTTTCATTCCAGTTGTAAGCTAAACTAAATGTTGAGCTACCACCGAGTAAATCTGTGGCATAGTTTGCTACAAAGTCTATACCTTGAGTTGTGGTATCAAAGTCATTAGTAAAGAAGCTTACCTGCGCTAAGCTTTGCACGTTTGGCACACCAGCGGCTTCAAGCGTATCTTTATCAGCTTGACTCAGCTCGATTTTATCAGATTGACTAATACGGTCATCAACTTGGATATTGTAATAATCAATGGTTAGAAATACTTCACCGATGGTGTATACCGCGCCAAAGGTATAACTTTGCGACTCTTCAGGCTCAAGCTCTGTACCGCCTAACTGTACCGCAATTGGATTGGTCGGTGGTAGTAAAGCAGAGTCGACCAATACGCCACTGCTTAGGTTTGTTTGCACGTTACTGACATTGGCTTGGCCAACTGTAGGCGCGCGAAAGCCTGAACTGATTGAACCACGAACATTTAAATCATCGGTTAAGTGATATTGAGCCATCAATTTATAGTTAACAGTAGAGCCAAACGTATCATAGTCTTCATAGCGTAGGGCTAAACCCATTAAGAACTCTTCAGTAAATGGGGCTTCAATATCAAGATAAGCCGCGTAGTTGCGACGAGTATATTCACCAGCGTCAGATGGTTTAAAGCCAGGGAAACCATTTGAACCGATACCAAAACCTTGATCCGTTAGTGGGCCTGCTGTAAATGATGCTACATCGCCAGAGGTAACTGTAAATGTTTCCTCGTGCCATTCAAGGCCACCGGCTATGTTCACATCGTATGCTAGATCAAAATCAAAGCCTTTTGATAAATCAAAATTAAAGTTTTTCTCTAATTGTGAGTATTTACCTGGGCTAAAATCACGCGGGCTATCAGGGCCTAATGACGCATTAATAGTGTCGTAAATAAAGTAACGAGATTCATTAAAGCCGACCGTACCACTTAAGTCGTAGTACGCACCTTCTAACATACCACCAGTGAACTCGCCTTTAGTACCTATTGTAAGCGAGGTATCTGTAATGTTGCCACCAAAGTTAGGCGTAAAACCGCCAGGTAACATTTCATTGAAGGCAAAACAGTCTGGATTATTAGCTACTTGGTTGATGTAAACTGGGTTATCTAATACGTTGTCATCAATCATGATGTTAGTAGGGCAGTTACCACTCATATCGCCAGTTAAATCGCCAACTAACAATGTTTCACCACCATCGTTTGAATAGACCCCAGGGCGAGTGTGAGGATTACGATAGTAAAAACCACCGCGTACATCACGCTCTGAATAGTTACCAAACATGTAAAATTCGGAGTTTTTAGTCAGCTCAAGGCCGACATTACCAAAAATAGAGATATCGTCATCAACTTCTGGTGCGCCCCATATTTGTGTAATCGGGGCAATGTCAGGAACACCAGCCTCAATTAAGTTTGCTGCATCAAAACGTTGCACTGAACGGCTAGTTGCGTCAGCCGTTTTGTATTGGAAACTTAAATTTGCGAAGCCATTGTCGGTAAATGGTAGACCAATGTTACCGGAAATCTGTGTTGTATCACCGTCGCCTTCATAGTACTGACCTTGGCGTACTTCGAAACTGCCGCCTTCTGAGGCATCTTTTAGTACAAAGTTGATAACCCCAGCAATCGCATCTGAGCCGTACTGAGCGGCTGCGCCATCTCTTAGTACTTCAACTTGTTTTAGAGCGATACTTGGAATAACTGAAATGTCCGCACCTTGTGCGCCATCGTTTATGCCGCCACCTAAAAAGGCAATAACAGAGGCACGATGACGACGTTTACCATTGAGTAATATCAATGTACTGTCAGAAGGTAAGCCACGTAAGTTAGCTGGACGAACCAAAGATGCTGCGTCACTAATAGGCATTGAATGCACGTTTAATGATGGAATTGAGCCTTTTAATAGCTCGAGCATATCCGTATTACCTGATTTACCAAGTTCTTCACCACCGATGATATCGATAGGTACCGGTGAATCACCAATAGAACGCGGTGCAGAGCGAGTACCCACTACGGCTATTTTTTCTACATTTTTATTTACTTTAGTTACTTCAGCTTGTTCATCTGCAGCTAAGGCAGTCCCCGAAATAAATAAGCCTGCGGTGGTTGTCGTTAATGCAAGTTTAACTGCATGATTTAATATGTTATTTCTAAATTTCATTCTAATTTCCCCAGTTAGAATTATTGTAATTTCGTAACTATATGATTTTTAAAAAGCCAAATAGTCTATTAAAGTTATACAACTTGTTAAATAATTGTGCAAGGTGTTAAATGATTTGGTTTTTTTTGGTTTTTCTATAGAGGAAATTAGAGGTTTACATACCTATATGAAAAGTAATGATATTTTGAAAAGGGAAATTAGAAATAAAGTAATAAGTGGGATTTTTTTATAAGTAAATGAAATAATAATTTTGTAAATAAATCTTTAGACTAAGTAAAATTCAATAAAGTTCAATAATTATTAATGATCAGTTTGTTCAGGATTTTGTTGTCGCCAAACTTTTAACGCTTCTCGGTATTCATCCCAAACACATGGGCAACAACTGCCACCACCGCAGCACTGATCAGCAGTCGGTCTGGTTGGTTTTGTGTCGTCAACTCGGTATGGTATATCGGCTGTGTTTTGCGGCATTTTATTCATTATTTACAGATTTAATAGCATGGGCTGTTTATTGGCCCGTGATTATACTTAATCATGGCTTTTTTGCTAGTTGAGAAATGATGTTGATCTGTTAATCGGTGATTGTATTAAATTATGCTTTGTGAAGCGTTAAGGCTATGTGAGAATAGCGTTATGCGACTATATAAAGTTATTCATCGTGCCCCAATTCGAGTGGCAAAAATTAGTACAAAACGCCAACAGTTGCGTTTTAAGCGCGCTATGGTAGCACTTAAAATTGCACTGGCGCAGGAAAAGCAAGAAACCAAAGAAATGCTCACAATTTATCGTCGCTACACCCAAGGAGATGTGAGTAAAGAGGATCTGCAAAAAGCGAATGCCCAGTTTGTTGATATTCTCAAAGGATTGGGTTTAGGTGTTTTTGCTGTTTTACCTTTTGCACCTGTGACTATTCCACTGGTTGTTAAGTTGGGTCAATGGGTTGGAGTTGATGTACTGCCAAGTTCATTTAATATAAATAAATCACTTAAAGATATTGACCAGCAGATCGCTGATGAAGAGCAGCAACACCACCACGCTGAAAAAACGGCAAAATCAGACGTAAAACCACCTGTAAAAAAATAATGCCATGCAGTTTAAAGGATAGTCTTTGTGCTATACCTTTTATGCTGAGTTATTGATATGCTTGATCATCATATAATTTTAAACGAGTCATTTAATGAGTACATTAATTCGTCATAGTTCTACGGGTATTCCTTTATCTTTTATTGTTAAAAATGACTTAGCTACATGGCAAGCACAGCAGCCAATTTTTTTACAAAACTGGCTAAATAGCTGTGATTTTGCAAAACAAGGTTTAGCCTTGGTGGTCAATCCACAAAGTGGAGCGCTAAGTCAGGTGTATTGTTTAGTTAATAGCGTTGATGACTTTTGGCTCGCGGGTGAATTAGCCAGCAAACTGCCAGCAGGAATTTACCAAGTTCAAGAGTGTGAACAACAATTAGAACAGATTGCTCTGGGTTTTATACTTGGTGGTTATGAATTTAGCGAATATAAAGCCAAAGGTGCTGTAAAAGCACAATTAGCAATTGCCGATGAAGCATTGTTTGCGCGTATTACACGCCAAGCAAATGCGATTAACTTAGTTAGAGATCTAGTTAATACTCCCGCCGTAGACATGATGCCACAGCACTTATCACAAGTGATGGCTGATTTAGCACACACTTACAATGGTCAATTCAATGAATGGATAGGGGATGAATTATTAGAACAAAACTATCCAACTATCCACATGGTAGGCCGCGCCAGTGAAAATAAACCGCGTTTACTTGATTTACACTGGGGCGCTGCAGATGCTCCTTTGATCACCTTAGTCGGCAAAGGTGTTTGTTTTGATTCTGGTGGTTTAGATCTTAAACCAAGCTCAGGTATGCGCAATATGAAAAAAGACATGGGCGGCGCAGCTCATGTAATTGGTTTAGCGCAGTTAATTATGGCGGCAAATTTACCAATTCGTTTACGCGTGTTGGTACCCGCTGTTGAGAATGCGGTATCGCGCAATGCATTTCGCCCTGGCGATGTAATTAAAACACGAAAAGGTATTATGGTCGAAATCGATAACACCGACGCAGAGGGGCGTTTAGTGTTATGTGATGCACTCACGGAGGCACAAAATGACAATCCTGAGTTGATCATTGATTTTGCAACCTTAACCGGTGCTTGTCGTATTGCGTTAGGCACTGAGTTACCAGGGTTTTTCTCAACTGAGCGTGATGTTGCCAATGGCATTATTGACGCCGGTATTGCAGTAAGCGACCCTGTTTGGCAATTACCGCTTTTTGAGCAATATAAAAGTTTATTAAAAAGTGATGTTGCTGATATGGCTAACTGTGCAAGTACCCCATTCGGCGGGGCAATTACTGCTGCACTTTATTTAAAAGAATTTGTAGAGCCAACCACACCATGGGTACATTTTGATGTAATGGCATGGAATATCCGCTCATTACCAGGTCGTCCAGTCGGTGGTGAAGCACTCGGTATTCGTGCCGTATTTAACTACTTACAAAGTCGTTTTAAATAAATTTATTGAGCTTTGTGAGGTTATGCCTCATAAAGCTCAAGCGGTAACCCATCAGGATCTGCAAAAAAGGTAAATTGTTTACCTGTGTATTCATCAGTTCGAATCTCTTCTACTGCCACACCTTGGCTTTGCAAATACACTTTACTTTGCTCAATATTGGCCACTTTAAATGCTAAATGTCGTAAACCTTGTGCTTCTGGGTAACTAGGTCGCTTTGGTGCATTATCAAATGAAAATAGCTCTATTTGGCTACCATCAGGCAAGGCTAAATCTAATTTGTATGAGTGGCGATGTTGGCGAAAATGCTCTGCAATTATGGGCAGCTGTAAGATCTGATGATAAAAATGTTTTGAGCGGGTGTAATCGCTGCATATAATTGCAGCGTGGTGAATTCCTAGCAATTGCATCATTTTTAGCTATCTGTGGTAAATGGCGCAGTATAGCTGCGCCATATTGAGTATGTTATTGATCACTACCTTTGCAAGCTGCTACTGCGGGGGCCACTAACTCTAAACCGGTTTTATCACACGGTGGTAGTGCTGCATCGCTAACGCTGATTGGCGTGACGCGTTCGCCCCATTTTATGTAACTAGCAGCCCAAGTTAATCCGGCACCAAATGCTGCAGACATGATATTAGCATGTGGTTTAATTAATCCTTGCTCAACAGCTTCGCATAATGCGATTGCAATAGTTGCTGCCGATGTATTGCCGTATTCGCCAATGTTAACCATTACTTTTTCATCTGGCACTTTTAAGCGATGTTGAATGGCTTGAATGATACGTAAATTTGCTTGGTGTGGCACAAGTACATCGATATCATAAAGGCTCAAATTTGCTTGTGTGAGCACATCGTCACAGGCTTCACTCATGCCCTTTACTGCGCGCTTAAAGATTTCGCGACCTTCAAATAATAAATCAGATGGCCCAATAGGCACATATTTATTTAAGTCACTACCAAAGTTAGTGATATGCAAGATATCACGGTCTTCGCTATCACAGCCTGTTTTTGTCGCGAGTAAACCCGCTGGCGTGTCTGCTGCTTCAAGTACTACGGCACCGGCGCCATCACCAAATAACACCGCACTGTCACGGCGATCCCAGTTTACATACCAGGTCATACGTTCAGCAGCAATTACTACAGCTTTTTTGATCATACCGGCTTGAATTTGTGCAGTCGCTGCTTGTATTGCATATAAAAAACCAGAGCAAGCTGCATTGGTGTCCATAGCGGCAGCGCCAACTGCACCAATGTTTTTTTGTACTAACGAAGCTGTGTTTGCCACAATAGTCGAGGGCGTACATGTTGCTAATAACACTAAGTCAATGTCTTTAGCATCAATGCCAGCACAGGCTATTGCATGTTTAGCTGCTACAGTGGCAAGCTCTGCAGTACTAACGTGGCTTACTCTACGGGCTTTTATACCAGTGCGGGATGTGATCCATTCATCATTGGTATCAACTAATTGGCTAATTTCATCGTTGCTAATACGCGCTGGTGGGATACATTTACCCCAACCCGTTATGTGTGCGTAGGTCATAGTGTGCTCTCTTTAAGTGGTCAGACATGTGTCATCTATGTTTGATTTATACCAAAAATCCAGTTCTAAGACTAGTTTATAACTTAGCTTACGTCGTAAATAGTGGTAATTAAACGTAATTTAGGCTAATGGTAGTAGAAAAATGAGGTAAACATGAAACAAAAATTAATTACTATCTTGGCTGCATTGGGTACGACGGTATATTCTGCGGCGAGTTTTGCAACACAAACTCAGGTTATTTACGCAGGATCAATGTTAGCAGGTGCTGAACAAACATTAGAAAAGCAACGCACTATTGTTATAGAAGACGCTATCATCACGCGCATCGAAAAAGGCTATGTGAGTGTTACCGATCTAGCATTGCCCGATGCAAAGATCATTGATTTAAAAAATCAATTTGTTATGCCTGGATTAATTGATATGCACGTACATGTTACATTTGAGCGTGACGCAAACGCAAACCCTCATCAATGGCTTACAGAGTATGAAGCGGACTATGCTCTGCGCTCAATTAAATATTTACAGCGTAGTCTTGATGCCGGTTTTACCTCGGTACGTGATTTAGGTAGCAGTTATAAAGTGATCTTTCCACTACAGCGTGCCGTTGAGCGTGGAGATATTCAAGGGCCACGTATTTTTGCTGCAGGAGATACAATTACCCCAACGGGCGGGCATGCTGATCTGCACGGTTACCGTAAAGATATTAGTGATGTGATAAGTGGAGGGTTAGGGGTGTGTGATGGTGCTGATGATTGTCGCCGCGCGGTTCGTGAAGTAATTAAATCAGGTGCTGATGTAATTAAAATTACCGCAACGGGTGGGGTGTTAAGTAATACCGCAGCGGGTGTCAATCAGCAGTTCACAGATCAAGAGTTGATGGCGATTGTTGATACTGCACATAACTTAGGGCGCAGCGTAACAGCCCATGCTCATGGTACATCAGGGATCAAAGCGGCATTACGTGCAGGTGTTGATTCAATTGAACATGGGTCTTACCTAGACAAAGAGACTGTAAAGTTATTTAAGCAATATAACGCTTATTTAGTGCCCACGTTATTGGCAGGCCAAACGGTCAGTCAAGAAGTACTCAGTAACCCAAATATGCCAACAGCTATTGCTGATAAAGTACGCACCGTTGTACCAAATGTTGCAGCTTCATTTAAGCTGGCATTAAAAAACAATGTTAATATTGCTTTTGGTACAGATTCTGGCGTATCACGCCATGGTAATAATGCTGATGAGTTTTTATGGTTAGTTAAATATGGCATGACTGAAAAGCAGGCTATTATGTCAGCAACAGTTAATGCCGCTAAGTTACTCGGCCAACAAGACCGACTAGGGCAGTTGAGTGTTGGTAAACAAGCAGATATCATCAGCGTTAATGGCTCTCCTCTTGATGATATAACGACATTGCAAAATGTACAATTTGTGATGAAAGCAGGGCAAATATATAAACACCAATTGTAGGATACAGTATGGGCAGCAAAATCAAGGCATCATTGTTTAATCATTTGATTGACGCTGAGCGCCAGTTATTAGATCCTGAGATCCGTCAATCTGAGCAGGCATTGGATGCTTTGCTCGATGATGATTTTATTGAAATTGCCGCTAATGGTACTGTATTTAATAAATATCAAGTATTAACGCGGTTACCTACCGAAGTCGTGCCGCAGTTTTACAATCAGCATTTTAAAGGCCGAATGCTTAGTGATGATATTGCCCAACTAAGTTATCAAGCGGCATATCGGCGCTCTGCGCGCGCTGAGTTTAACTATTCGTTACGGATGTCGCTATGGCGATTAACCGAAGGCCAGTGGAAAATGGTGTTTCATCAAGGAACGCCGTGTGCTGTGTTTAGTATCTCTATGGATGATGATTAGGTTAACCTTCTTTAATTAGGCATTTTTTATTAGGTAGTTATGTATGGCGTTTTTAATGCGCACTGATCCTGCGATTAGCCGTTTACTGATGTTACGCAGTGGTGCAATTGCAATTCAACTATTGGCCGTTGTAGCAGTCTATTTTTTACTTGAGCACCAAATCCCTTTATTGCCTCTACTGGTAGTGATCTCCCTTGAAGCCGTATTCCAAATTTTAAGCGTGATTGCTTATCGTAATGTCAGTAAAGCGAAAGAACTTGGGATGTTAATGCAGCTTACGGCCGATGTGCTTTTTTTATCGGTATTGCTGTCTTTGAGTGGTGGTGCGACCAATGCATTTGTGTCGTTACTGTTGTTACCAATAATGATTGCTGCGGTGAGTGTCAGTGCTCGCGGCTTAGCTTATATTGCTGTATTAGCGATCACCGCCTATAGCGTGCTGCTATTTAAAATGCCTCAGCACAGCATGCATCATATGCAAATGACCAGTCACTTTGTGGGTATGTGGGTTAACTTTGTGATCAGTGCTAGCGTTATAGCATTCGTTATCGGCACTATGAACCGTGCACTGCATTCGCGAGAGCGCACAATTGCAACTGTGCGAGAAAAACAATTACGAGCAGAGCAGTTAGTCACGCTTGATGGTGCTGCGGCACAAATTACTCATCAATTAGCCAGCCCAATCGCCAATTTACAATTATTGTATGAAGAGCTTCTTGAAGAGCAGCCCGATAATGAGATTGTGAAAGACATGCAGCAGCCCTTGTTGCAATGCGCACAGCAGTTAAAACAGTTTCGTACCCTGTCATCTGAACTACGCACACAAACGGTTGCAGCGACTGTATCGTTAAACGCATTAGCTCAACAAATTAGCGATACAATGCTATTACAGTATCCCGATCAACAGCTTAATTGGCTAAATGCAGCGCCTGCTAGCTCGGTTACTAATGATGCTATGTTACTGCCAGCGATATTAAACTTGTTGCAAAATGCTGCTTTTGCCAATCAACAGGCACAGCAACAAACACTGGAATTGAACTGGCAACAGACTCCAGATAACCCTAAAACAGTGAGTTTAGTTATACGTGATTTTGGTAAAGGATTTAGCGCAGCACAATTGGCAGAGTTAGGGGGTCAGTTAATGCCTAGTGAAACGGGGATGGGGCTTGCAGTTATGCTTTCAAATGTAACATTTGAGCGTTTACAAGGCTCTTTAACATTATTTAATCACCCACAAGGTGGCGCGGTTGCCAAAGTACAATTAACCATTGATGAGCCACAAGTCGAGCCTGTATGAAGCTATTAATTATTGAAGATGATATTAATCTTGCCAATACGTTAGCGCGGCGCTTAAACAAACACGGTTTTGCATGTCAGCTGGCACATGATAAAGCCGAGGCTATTGGCATAGCTAAAAACTTCGCACCGACACATATTCTGTTAGATATGAAATTAGCTGACGATAACGGTTTAGCTCTTATCGCACCACTGAGAGCCTTACTAACAGACGCACATATTGTATTATTAACAGGCTATGCCAGTATTGCCACAGCGGTAGAGGCTATGCGCCTAGGTGCAAATGATTATTTAACAAAACCCGTTGATATGCTCACGTTATTACGAGCCTTAACAGGCACATGCGAGCCAACTACTGAGTTAATTGCAGATGATATTGTAACTATGTCGCCAGAGCGTCTTGAGTGGGAACATATTCAGCAAGTGCTGCATACCAATCAAGGCAATATTTCAGCAACTGCTCGGCAACTTAATATGCATCGGCGGACTTTACAGCGTAAGCTACAAAAAAAACCAGTTCAGCAGTAAATCCTAGCGCAATAGTGAGCGTTATTTCGGATCACGGTTTCCGGTTTAGTAATGCTCAGTAAGTTTATTGTTGCCTTTTAGGCAATAAGTTTTACCCGGTCAACTAAGTAATACAGTCGCCTGTAGTCACTTGAAATGAAGCTCAGGTTACTTTAGTGCATTTATATTTGGGCACCAGCCACGCATCATAGATAGTTTTGCAGTTTAGATAGTTGCTGCAATGGCGTTCATTAACTACAGTAAAAATATCATTGTATTTTTTGCAATCAGCATAAGTAGTCATTATGGATTTATCACAACTGGATTTTGTAGCCGTATTATTAGCTGCCATGTCTTCTTTTATGTTAGGAGGCGTTTGGTATTCACCTTGGTTGTTTCAACGAGCCTGGTTAGAAGGCTGTGGATTAACGGAGCTGGATTTAAAAGCAACAAATCCAAAATGGGTATTTGGTGGCGGTTTTGTTTTATCTTTATTTATCGCTTTTGGCTTATCACTGTTTTTAGGACCACATCCACATTTAGGGGTTGCGGTAGGCGTTGGCTTTGCGGTTGGACTATGTTGGGTAAGCAGTGCCTTAGGAATGAGCTATATTTATGAACAACGACCACTAAAGCTGTTTTTAATCAATAGCGGTTACCATATTTTACAGTTTACTTTAATGGGCTTAATCTTTGGACTTTGGCCATAAGCTGTTAATCTATTCGCGTGTTTGTAGTAAAAGTAACAAAATAATGGCAAAACCGAATAAAAAAGGCCCTACTAAAACGGTCGATATTTTTTGTAGTCAATGTAAAGCTCCCCTATTCAAATATCGTAAAGGCGGCAAAGGGGCATTGGTTAAATGTTTTATCGAACGGATCAGTCAAGATTTCACCACAATTCCTTGCGTATGCCCCAACTGCTCACGCCCTTTTGCTCGAGAAGCAATTATCCGAGGCGCACCCGCGTATAAAATGATCGGCGGCAAAGTTACGTTTAAGTAGTCATTTAATTTGAGCGTATATTCATATTTTATTGATTTAATCATTTTTTAGTCTGATTGTTCCTGTATCTGATTTAACTATAAATAAACTGTAACTCTTTAATTTAATACGACTTTAAATAGTAATTGCACAGTTTTTTTATGATATTGATGGTATCCGAGGTTGGTCTACTTCGGAAATTGAAACAATAGGAGCTGCATTTTTGAGAGGTTTTAAGAAGTACAGCGCAAAGGTACACGGAGCTGCGTATGCAATTGAGCATCGTCTAGATTCATTTTCTATAGATGCACTCGGAGCTTCTTACGAAGTTGGATATGGGGTAATGTATATGCAAGGAACAAAGAAAACATACTCTAGTTATGTCGCGTTTTGTAAATAGTTTTAGAATCAATAAGGAATAAAAATGATTAAAAAAGTAATTTTTATTTTTATTATATTTCAATTTTTATTGGTGATTAGTTTAAATCACCACTATGGGATAGCCATAGCGTTAACCACTTGTATTTTTTATATTTTTCGTTCTAAATCCAATTTCTTTTCTTTGAGCTTTCTTTTTGAAGATGTAAAAGAAAATGCATTTACTTTACTATGTGTGTTTTCAATAGTTGCATTGACAATTTGCCAAATCTCTTATAGTTCAAATGATTGGGGGTTGTTGACAATAATAGTACCATTGTCGTTATTGTTTTATTTCTTCCTTACACTTTTTAGTTATACTGCTGATTGTATATATGAAATATTCGGAAAGTTTTTTAGAAGGAAGTAAGTGCTCGTAAAGTAAAATAGGAAAGGCACAAATTTTTCGATAGTGCATCAAGGAAATATAATGTCAAAATATAGATTTTTAACTTTATTATTTTTAATAGTTAATTCACAGGTATGCTTTTAAAATGCGATTGAAAAACCACCTAAAGCTATTGAAGCCGTAGTATATACTATTTGCGATTTGGTATATTGCAATACGAGTGTTGTTTTAAGAAATAATACGGCATTTGAAATTAAAGTAATTTCAAATTATTTCGATGAAACTCATTTTACTGAGCATGCTTTTAAGTTTTATAGAGCAAAAGACGTGTATGCAACGAGTAACCCGTTTGACAACCCATTATCGTTTAAAAATGTAGAGTTTTCGCCACTTGAAGGAGATGTAATATTTAAACCTCTTGAAGTCAAAACTTACACTACGCTAATAAAAAGAGATAGATTGAATTTTGAAAAAGGCATTGAGTACGTTGTTTTTTCGGTAGTTATGGATGCGCAATATGTGATAGATAAAAAAAAGTCAAGATTCATTTCATTGCTTAGTAAGTTAGGAATAGTTGATGATTTACTTACCTTGCCTGATGATTAAACTAACAGAAAAGTAAACAGAGTCACCCTTTAGTAATAAAGTGAATAGGGTCAGGTCTTACTTTTTGTCTTTATGTAATTAGTGGCAAAAAACAAGATCTGACCCCGATAGTGATCCCGATAGTTATATGACCCCGATAGTTATAAACCAGAGGAGAAATCATGGTGGTCGCGATAGGTCCGACGATTCTAGCTATTGCAAGTGTTGTTAGTACTAGTAATTTGCATGTTAGCTGTGGAGAAAGCGTTCTAAATAACCAGCATAAGCTAATGGTAATGAAGAAATTAAATGACGCAAGGGGCAAATTCCATTTTAAATGTGGTGATACAATATTTGTAGAAGAGCCTTCGAATACTGATGGCATTTGCTACAAAAAACATTATGGCGTGGTTGGCGGATATAAAGTTGAGCCCTATGTTGCCACATTGGAAGTCGCTGTGACTAATCAAAGTTGTAACTTTGATGGAGCCATCCGTTTAGAGCCTACCGTTGCTATAGAAGATTATGGGGTTATCTGGAGGTTTATGGAAGAGTTGAGAAATAACAAAGAGAACGCCATTAAAAAAAGGGTGAATATGTTTGACTGGTTTTTTGACAGTCAATTAAATAAATTCACCAGTATTCCTGGCGCTGTTTCAATTAGTCCAGTAGTAACAGGCTTATTTGAAAAGAATGCATACTCTATAAAAGTTTATATAAATTCTCAATTGTGGAAAGCTAATATTCATTTGAAAGATAATAAAGTTGAAGTTACCTCCATATATTCAGTAGAGTAAAAAATAATGGGGTCAGGTCTCAGGGTCAGATCACTAACTTTATCTTGACTTAAAAGTATGATCTTATACTCCTTTTTAAGGAGCCCCCATGCCTGAGATTCAACTATTCAACTATTTAAATATTTCGAATCAATTGATGACCCTCGCCAGCAGGGGAAAGTTGTCAATAAACTTTTTGATATCATATTCTTAGCTGTCAGCGCTGTCATATCTGGGTGCCAAGGCTGGGAAGATATTGAAGATTTTGGCCATGATAGATTAGATTGGCTCTGGAAGTACGTTCCTCTTGAGCAAGGTATCCCTCGCCATGACACAATCGCTCGTGTGATGAGTCGCATTGATATGACGCAGTTTCAAGATTCTTTTTCTTCTTGGATGAAAGACTGTTCTAAATTAACTCAGGGCGATGTAGTTGCGATTGATGGTAAGCGATTGAAAGGTTCATTTAATCAGTCAGATAGGCGCGATGCACTTTATATGGTCAGTGCATTTGCGTGCGAAAATGGTGTTGTTTTGGCGCAATGCCCTGTTGATAAAAAGTCGAATGAAATAACAGCGTTACCAGAGCTTCTTGAATTACTGGAGATAAAAGGCTGCTTAGTCACGATTGACGCGATGGGGTGTCAAAAATCAATTGCAGAGACAATAGTGGATAAACAAGCCGATTACCTACTTGCAGTAAAAGCGAACCATAAAGGACTGCTGTCACAAGTAGAGAATGCTTTATTACCTGAGGTCACACGACAAGCGTCCGTAGGAGTTTTGTTTAATGAAGCCGATTATCATAAAAACAGAGAAGAATTCAGGTGTTGTGCTGTTAGTCATAACGTAAGTGATTTATCAGAAACGAGCAATTGGAAAGATGCCAAAACAGTGGGAGTTATTGTTTCTTATAGGAAAGAAAAAAACAAAGTAAGCAATGAGTTATGCTATAGATACTACATCAGTTCAGCATATCTATCGGCGGAAGAACTCGCAAGGTCCGCACGGCAACATTGGCAAATAGAGAATGGATTACATTGGCGTTTAGATGTCGGATTTAAAGAAGATGATTGCCGAATTAGGCGTGAAGGTGCAGCACCTGTATTTGCGGGGCTGAGACACATCGCATTTAATCAGCTAAAAGCAGAAACAAGCTTTAATAAAGGCATGCCCGCAAAACAGAAAAAAGCTATGCGCAGTACAGATTACCTTGAAAAGGTATTGAAATAATAAACTTTTTTCATGCTCTTTCCCTGAGGTCTGACCCCGATAGTGCTATATATGAAACAGGTAGATTGATATGGTAACAGGTAACTCAAATATTCAGAGTTTGATTCACCCTCTAAGTCGGGCCGATTTTCGGTCTGACTTAGAGTACGGTGAAATAACTAATGTATATTACATTGAAAATGACTCTCATTTTGTAGTGGAAGAAAGTGTTAATTTCGAAGATGGTTCATCAAGTAAAAATTTCTATGTTTTTGATAGTGCTACCGGAAAACGTGTCTCAATTGAACAGCGAATACTTTCACTTAAGAATAAAATTTATAAGTATGAGCTTGATTGTGGGTGTGTGGTAGAAGCGACAGTTAGTATTGATAAAGAAACAGGCTGTGAATTTTTAAAATACGCACTTAAAGATGTAAAAGGTGATAAAATAGGCACGTTTCTTCTGCCCGGTTATCACTTCAATTTTAATTTTGATACTTCATATGAATTAGTACAAAAAAGGGCAAAAGAATTATTACAAACTGGTATCGATGAGGCGCTTAATTCAAAACTTTTTTTTGAGCGTTATTTTGCTGCAAATTTTGAAACGAAGACAGGGATACTTACCAGAAGTTTTCGTCGATATAACAGAAGTGTAGGTGAAAGCGGCTATGGTATTATGTATGCGTTTTTAAGCCAAGATATGTACAATAAGCTAAGAGTTGATGAAGACTTTATATCAATTTTAAAGAAGATTGCGGCAAATGACATACATCGTGAAGATAACCAATCAACAGAGCAAGTTTTTAATGCCATGTTTAAAAACATTAACAAGTAGTTTTATAGAAACAAGTGATTGGATAACAGTATTCCTTTTACTTTCAACCAAAAGGGTATTATATAATCACTTTTTCCGAATTTAGAATGAGTTAAATATTATGTTGGTAGAAATAGCAATTGCCGATGCATATGGTGCGGGTTTTGAGTTTGTAGATCAGGAAATTATATCAGCCGAAAATAACCTCGAGACCTTTCGTGCGCATCAATTGTCTAACATTGCTGGGTGTTATACTGATGACACTCAAATGTCATTAGCGCTGTCTGAGTTAATGCTAAACGATGTTGACTGGACTGAAGCCCATATAGCCGAGGCATTTTTTCAATGCTATATACGTGATCCTGTGCATGGCTACGCAAAGCGACTACAAACGGCATTTTCTGAGGCGAGAAATGCAGACCATTTTGCAAGGTTAGTTAAAACGGATAGCTTTGGCAATGGGGCAATGATGCGAGCTGTACCAATTGGTTTTTTTAAAGATGAAGATGTAGTAATACGCAACGCCACAATACAAGCACGTGTTACTCATGACCATCAAATTGCAGTCGATGCTGCTGTTTGCATTGCTCTTGCTGCACATGCAGGCTTGTACAGCAAAGCGACTCTTAAAACATTGCCGGAGTATCTTGCATCTCGAGGTTACAAGTTTAATGCTAATTGGCAAGGAAGAGTTCGTGCAGTGTCAGAAGATACTTTGGCCGCAGTAATGTCTAACCTAATGCAGCATTTTAGCTATGAAGCTTTGATAAAGTCAGCTGTTGATTTTGGAGGAGACACAGACAGTGTCGCTTCAATCAGTTGCGGAATAGCAAGTTGTTATGATGGTGTTGATAAAACTCTTCCAAATAAGCTCGTTACTAATTTTTCTAAGGACAACTTTGGATTAGATTATCTCAGAGATTTAGACATTCAACTTAAGAATAAGTTTTTGTGATTAACCTAACGTATTTACATAAACACTTTAAAAAAATAGTAATCCTCCGAAAAACAATAAAAGCCAACTATATCCTGTGTTGGCTAGAACAACTGAAAATGGAACAATTACTTATTCAAAAATTGTTCATGTTAGTGGTGGCAGACCAAAAATACCTCGTGGTAAGGCTGCCAGAGTGACTCAAATTAATGGTGGCTAATGTAATGCGGGATTACCCAAATCGTGAAGGAAAATTAAAACAATTCTATGCGAATAGAATGGGCATGTTAGCGCATGGTGAAAATGTTATTGAATCGAAAATGCTTGGATCGCAACAGCTTGAATATGAACAATTGGAAAGAATATCAGATAGTTTAATAAACGTTGGGATAGAATTATCAATCTGTCAGTTTTCACTCGGTCATAGTATTGACACAATAAGAGAAACAGTCGAGCGGACTATCACTTACTATCTTAAAACAGACAATGAGTGGAGTAGCTATCCACATAGTGTATATACATTAGTCAAACTTATTTCATTGGCTATTTTGGTTGATGTTAGTGATAAAGCGTGGGCATTATTGGCTGAAAAATGGCAAAGTAGCGGCAGTAATGGCTATATATTGGCAAAACTGTTGAGTTATCGTTCAAACAATATACAACTAGGTCAAGATGTTCGCCTTAAAAAAATCGGTCAAATTTTGACTATCTCAAATATTAGTGACGATTGTGAATTTTTAGAAGAACTGAAAAAGTATTCTAAAAAATGGTACATTCGTTATAAAGGCTTACATTGGTACAATAGCCACAATGATGATTATCATATAGGTTATTTTGGGTACTGGGCAGTAGAAGCCGCTGCTGTCGCAAAAATGCGTGGTATAAGCCTAAAAAACACTCATTTTGGTAAATATTTTCCTTATGGTTTTTTTGATCTACCAGAACAGTTACCGAAAGAAAAGGGCGTTAAAAAAGAGCTTCAACAAAAAGAGCAGGCATTAAATACAATCACTTACCCTGGCTTAACTCGACTAACTCTATCGCTTGATGATGCTTGGATAAATGAGAGTGAGCAACGCTTATCATTAATCACCCATGATGAAGGTCTGGAGTGTGCTGGTACTGTGTACCAAAGTGACGAAAATACATTAGACTCATTTGCGTCAGGTAGGTATGAAGCATTAATGAAGCATATGCCATGGTATAAACTGGTTGGAGTTGAAAATGAACGAAACTTACCTATTGGTACTGTTAAAGAACAATTGATGCAAGGCGTTTGGAAAGGCGAAACTGAAGTCACTTCTTACTTGGTATATGCTTTAAAATTTGATAAATATTTTATGGGTTTAACGTTTACCTTTATGGAAAAAGATAAAACACACTGCTTACCTATAATAGAGCGTTTGCTAGAGTCGATTCGTTATGAATAGCACAATTATTTGAATTAAAGTTCAAGAGTCTCTGATAAATATGGGGTTATTCAGTTCAAATACGGACATTTATCCTGTGCGCTTTTGGCGAGGCTGCTAAACTTACCCGGTTTGCTGTTTCAATGATTGAAAACAACCCTCCCCATGGAATGGGCCAGTTTGTTGGGTATGATTAAAAAGGATAGGGGACACCCGTGATTGCACTTTTATTTGATATTGTTGGTATGACAGGTACGTTTTTAGTGGTTGGCGCGTTTTTTATGCTACAACTGGGTAAAGCCACACCAACAGGGCTTTTATATAACATGATGAATTTATCTGGCGCTATTTTGTTGCTTATAAGTCTTTGTTATAACTTTAATTTAGCAAGTTTTGTGATTGAAATATTTTGGATCGCAGCCTCATTAATTGGTTTATATAAATACCTAAAAGCTAAGCAGATTTCAGCTGTAGCCTAAATTTATAAATTAATAGAGAAAAACTCTCACGCCGTCGCGTATTTGTATTAATATTGTAAATAGCACGTTACTTATGATGTGCTAACTCCAATGAAAAATATAGGTGTAAAGCGGCGTAATGATTTTGAAGCAAACAGCATGTCTTTTTTTGTGTGTTTATACAACTCCCTTATTGGCGAGCGAGGCTGAGGATTTATTTGCGCTTAGCTTTGAGGATTTACTTGACGTTCATGTCGATATTGCCTCAAAAACCTTAGAAACTCTCGCTTCAGCACCTTCAACCATCACAGTTTTTAATCGCCAAAAAATAGCCTCGCTTGGGGTGAATAATGCGTTTGAATTGATGAATTTTGTTCCTGGTATGCAATCTACTCGTGGTGATTGGGTAGGCGCTGTGCCAAAAGATCACGCAAGAGGTGTTTACCTTGATAGCGGCAATATCTTAGTGATGATCAATGGTGAACGTTTAAATGAGTCATCATTTGGCAAAGCGTCAGTTTATATCCCTTATATACCTGTAGAAATTATTGATAAAGTTGAGTTCATACGTGGCCCTGGGTCTGCTTTATATGGCAGTAATGCATTCTTAGGGGTGATGAATATAGTGACTAAAAGCCAAAATAATGAAATGTCGCTGGCTGTGGGAAATGTAGGTCAAACCGGCGCTGCATTCTCGGTTAGTCATCAAGTTAATCAGCAAACACATCTATTTGCTAATGGCGCGTATAACCAGAAAAGTGGTAAGCGTTATCCACAAGGGGTAAACGATCCACTGCAATCAGTTTACTTTGAAGCGGGTGTCGATATCAATAAACTGGCTTTGAGAGCGCGTTATAATCAGGTTGAACTGAATGAGTTTTTAAACCTTGGTGGTTATTCTGACAGTAATCAACATCGTAGTGAGAATACTTTCCTATCTGTAGGTTATGATTGGCTTGAAACTGATACACGTACTTTGGCTACAAAAATAGCGTATGCACATCATCAAATACAAAGTGCTGGATTAATCGCACCTGCAGTAGCCTTACCCAATGCCAGTTATGATTTTTTTATTGGTCCTGATTGGCATACGACGGATTTAACAGTCAGTGTAGAGGCCAGTCAGCAATTTAATAATGGTTGGTCAATTAATTCAGGCTTGCAATATAGCCACGCAGAGCAACATAAAGCGGACTTACGTGTTAATTATTTTGATATTAACAGCGGTGAAATTATTGTTGAAGATCCGTTTTATCAAGGGGGGATTGTTACAATCAGTAATTATGCGCCATTTCAGAGTTTGCAATCTACCTTTGAAACCCGAAGTATTTATGGGCAAATCAAAGTGCCTTTTGCTGAGCAATTGACCTTATTTTTAGGGGCACGTTATGATGATGTTAAAGCGATAGACAGTAAATTATCGCCTCGCATTTCCGCAATCTACTCACCAACTCGCGCGCATACTTTTAAATTACAATACGGTGAATCGTTTCGCACTCCTGTGACGAATGAATTGTATTCAGATGATGATGTGACTAAGGGCAATCCAAACTTAAAGTCTGAATATGTTAAAACCACAGAGCTTGTTTGGCGCTACGAGGGACAAGATTGGCATATTAATTCGGTGCTTTTTTATAATCAACTTGTTGATTTTATTAATCTAGTGCCAAATTCAGCTGCCAATAATCAGTTTACCTTTGAAAATCAATTAGATGACATTAATCGTGGTGTTGAATTAGATAGCATGATCCACATTACTAGTGATTTATCAGTGGAAGCGACCTACAGCGAGTATTTTGATACGCCAATTAAGCCAACGTTTAAGCGCTTTGCTAGTGTGATTGCTAATTATCATCATCAGCAATGGGTGCTGAGCCTCAATAGTGTTTGGCGCGATGCCGTCAGTGGCCCGACAATGACAAGCGACTTTACTCAACCGGCTTACTTTTTGCTCGGCGGGGCTGTTAGTTGGCAATTTTCTGCACGCAGTGAAATTAGTTTTAAAGCCCATAATCTCTTAGATAAGCACTACCGTGTGTACGATCCAAGAGTCACAGATGGTGCTGTTGCTGGTGTCGGCAGTGAATACTCGTTACACTATCAAATCAAATTTTAAGTTTTAGGGACGCTCAGGTGTGCCCTTTGGTTGAACATGCTGCGTTTTCCCCGAAAAATATTAATCGCTGTTGCCATTTTAATCAGTGTATTGTTGCTTAGTTTTCTATTTGGCCGACACTATGATTTAAGTCAAGCAAAGCAGCAAGCTGAACTCCAAGTGGGTCAATTGCGTAATTATCTTGATACCGAACTCTCTCGTTTTGCAACTATTCCTCATTTAGTTACTGATAACCAGTTACTCACTGCATTTCTCAGTGATACTGATCAGCCCGTGCAGCCTATTAATAATTACTTGGCTGATATCCAACAAGCCAGTGGTGCATCAGACGTCTATGTACTTAATCGTGAAGGGGATGTTATTGCATCGAGCAATTGGCAACTTGATTACAGTTATATCGGTAATAACTTTGCATTTCGTCCGTATTTTTCTCAGGCATTGGCGGGTAACAAAATTGCCTATTTTGCTCTTGGTTTACGATCTAAAGAGCGTGGCATTTATTTTTCTGAACCGATTTATCGCGATGGCCAAGTAATAGGTGTGGTCACCTTAAAAGTGAATGTATCTAAGTTTGAAACTGATCGACAATTACTGAATGCGTCCCACGCTAGCCATTTTTATTTAAGCTTAGACGATAATATTATTGCTATGTCCGATAGCCCATCATGGCGACTCAATTCGTTGCATAGCCTCACAGCAGCAGACTATCAACACTTTACGACAAGCCGACGCTACCTAGAGTATGTACCAAAAGTTATCACTGCTGAGCACATTACTAGCCAAGGGATGCCCCTGTTATACGTTAATGATGCGAATAAACGCAGTAAATATGTGCCTGCAAGTGCGCCGATTGAGCGACTTAATGCAAAAATAACTGTGCTTGTTGATATATCGTCGGTGAATATTAATCAACTAGGACGATTGTTTTGGTTGAGTGTGATTTATGCTGGGGGGTTAATGCTTTTTTACAGTTTAATGGCACGTTTTGCCGGCTATAAAAAATTACTTTTTTCTCGTCATAGCCTTGAGCAAGAAGTTATAGAGCGCACCCATGCACTCGAAAAAGCACAAACAGCGCTGGTGCAAACAGCCAAATTGGCCACCATAGGTCAACTTAGTGCTGGTATCAATCATGAGATTAACCAACCCTTGAGTGCTATGAGTACGTATTTGGTTAGTGCTAAGCGCTTGATTGCCAAAGGTGATATTGCAAAGGCCGCTGAAAATATTGTTATTGTGCAATCGCTGATCGAACGAGTACATAAAATTGTTGGACAATTAAAGCACTTTAGCAAACCAGCACAAACACAGTTAAGGGAGCAAAGCTTAAGCCAGCTACTTAAAAATGCCATGGTGATCGCCTCCGCGCAATTAAAGCAGGATGATGTCAACGTTAACGCCGCTGATATTGCTGACACTGTAAAAGTATGGGTTGATGGCATTAAATTTGAGCAAGTATTAGTGAATGTGATCACCAATGCCAGCCAAGCAATGGCTGACAGCACAGTGCGAGAGCTGAGTTTTGAGATAGAGCAGTTTGACGACCGCGTTAAGCTGTCTATTTTGGATACTGGGCCTGGTATCGAGTTACATGCGCTTGGGACTATTTTTGAGCCTTTTTATAGCACTAAATCAACTAATGGCCTTGGCTTAGGGCTATCTATTTCTAAGCAAATTATTAATTCATTTAATGGCTGTTTAAGTGCGCATAATCGCCCTGGCGGTGGTGCTCAATTCATTATTACCTTAGCAAGTACTAAAGGAGCGTTATGAATACGTTAGCAACTGATTGTAAACAGGTCATTGTTATTGATGACGAAGCGATGATCCGCGATTCACTTGACCAATTGCTGACACTCGAAGGCTATCAAGTACAGTGTTTTAGCGATCCAATGAGTGCTTTATCAAAACTTAATCGTCGTTTTAACGGGGTGGTGCTCAGTGATATTAATATGCCGAAAATGGATGGACTGGCTTTTTTAGAACAAGTTCAAGCATTTGATAGCGAATTACCGGTGATCTTTCTGACTGGATTTGCTGATGTATCAGTGGCTGTTAAAGCAATGCAATTAGGGGCTTACGACTTATTTGAAAAACCTCTCACTGAGCAGTTATTAGATTGCATTGCCAGAGCGTGCGATAAGCGTGCCTTGGTAATGGAAAACCGTGCTTTAAAATTAGCGGTAGAAAAAACGTCAGCCCCAGGTGTGCGGATCTTAGGGGAAACCGTGCAAATGCAGCAAATGATGCATCTGCTCAATGCGGTGATCGACACTCCCGCAGATGTGATGATTGAAGGTGAAACTGGCACCGGTAAAGAGTTAGTTGCACGCTTTTTACACGATCAAAGCAGTCGTTCAAACTGTAATTTTGTGGCAATTAACTGTGGTGCCATACCAGAGCAACTGATTGAAAGTGAACTATTTGGTGCGGCCAGTGGCGCGTTTACAGGGGCAACACACAGTCGCCAAGGTAAGTTTGAGTTTGCTCAAGGTGGTACGGTGTTTTTAGATGAGATAGAAAGCACACCGGCATCATTACAAGTAAAGTTACTTCGCGTTTTAGAAGAGCGAAAAGTGACCCCCGTCGGCGCTAATACCGCGGTTGACTTAGACATACGTATCGTTGCGGCAACCAAAGTTGATTTATTATCCTTGGTCGAAAAAGGGGACTTCAGAGCTGACTTATATTATCGACTCAATTTAGTGAGGGTAAGTATTCCGGCATTGCGTGATAGGAAAGCTGATATTCCTTTATTATTCAAACATTTTAGCTCTATTGCCGCGACTCGTTTTCATAAACCTCCGGCTCCTCTAAGTAGCGATATATTACAGCGTTTACTTAGTTACCAGTGGCCAGGTAATGTCAGAGAGCTTAGAAACCAAGCTGAACGAGCGGTGCTGCTGGGTGCTGAATTAGCGTTCGCCAATACCGAAAATAATAATGGCAGTGAGTTATCGCCCGATCTGAGTTTGGCGGAAAAAGTGTGCTTTTATGAGCAATCTTTAATCGAAGAAGCCCTTGAGCGCCACCAAGGTAGTATTAAAGAAACTATGAATACCTTACAGATTGCTCGTAAAACCTTGTATGACAAAATGAGTAAATATGGCCTCAATCGTGACATGTTTATTGATTAACCAGAGCTGTGCTTAAGTGATTTACCTGCTCAGCTTAATTTGATGGGTGGAAACAGTGACACAGACGCTTTGATAGTGTGTGGGATCCCGCACACTTTATTGTAAGTATAATTTAATTTTAAATTTAACTATCTGAATATATTAAACTTTACTTTTTTATAAGCAGTTGGCAGTAAACTTGCCTTTATTAGCGGGAACAACAAATGATCCTAACAATAAGGGCACACAATGATAATAATAGACAAAAAGCTAACCCCTGTTTTTGTAGCAACGAGTTTTGCAGCAGCTTGCTTTGGACAAAGTGTTCATGCTGCAGAGTATGACATTTATGGTAAAGCAGAAGTACAAATTGCTAATACTGACAACGGTGTAATGCGCTATGCTAAAAAAGGAACGCAAATCGATGCGCCTTTTTCACGCATTGGTGTGAAAGGGCAACATGTACTCACTGACTCGTTAAAAGCGGTATTTAAATACGAAGTGCAAGTAAAGGGCTTTGAGCACGATGATACCGATGAGCCATTTAGTGCCCGTAATACATATTTAGGTTTAGCGGGAAATTTTGGTGAAGTTGTAGTTGGTCGAAACGATACACGCTTTAAGTATTCAGAAGGTAAAGTTGATAACTTCAATGAAACTCAAGCCGATATTGCTCAATTACTACCGGGTCAAGATCGCCTTGGTGATACCATAACGTATAGTTCAAAATCATATGCGGGTGCTCAGCTATCACTTACCTATGCTTTGAAGGATGACAGTGCCAATAATGAAGCCGGCTATGCCGCTACGTTAATTTATGGTGACCGTGGTTTAAAAAATAAAAATTATTATGTGGCGATCAGCCATATTGATTCACTCAATAATATCAACGCCAGTCGTATCGTTGGCGCGTGGCAAAAAAATGATTTACAACTAGGTGCTATTTACCAGCACAGTGAGTCAGTAGATGGTACTAAATCAGGAAACGGCTATGTGTTGAGTGCCAGTTATACCATTGACAAATGGCAGCCAAAACTACAATTTGCCAGTGATGACTCAACTATTCGCCAAAGTACTAAGGGCAGCCAGTGGACTGCAGGTGTGGATTATTTATTTGATAAACAAACTACCGCGTACTTATTCTATACTGACTTAGATTTGCAACAGCAAACGGATAGTAGCTTAGCCCTTGGCTTAAAGTATAAATTTTAAAGGGGTTGAATATGAGCACACAAACTTTAGACGATAAACCTGAAAAAAATCCAATGATACAGATCTTGCTGCTGTTATTGGGCCCTGCGGTCATGTTACTTACGTGTTTGATCGATCCTCCTGCTGGCATGAGTACCGCTGCTCTTCGTACTTCAGGATTAGCATTTTGGATGGCATCATGGTGGGTGAGTGAAGTAGTTCCTATCCCAGCTACGGCGCTATTGCCGTTGGTATTTTCTCCGTTGGCTGACATTGCTGCGATAAAAAGTGTCGCTGCACCGTATGCGCACCCCTTAATATTTTTGTTTTTAGGTGGCTTTTTAATTTCCATTGCGATGGAACGTTGGGGCTTACACAAGCGCATTGCTTTACGTACTATGCTCTACGCGGGCTCAAAACCGAGTTTGCAGATATTAGCGATGATGTTAGTAACGGCATTCTTATCAATGTGGATGTCAAATACTGCAACAGCAGTGATGATGTTACCTATTGCTATGTCTATCACCCATTTAGTGCAAAAATCTAATCCAAATAATAATGGTTTTGGTAAAGCACTGTTACTTTCTATTGCTTATGGTGCCAGCATTGGCGGCATTGCAACATTAATTGGTACGCCACCGAATGCATTGATGGCCGCTTATTTATCAGATAGTTATAAAATTGAAATTGGTTTTGCGCAATGGATGATGGTGGGTGTGCCATTGTCACTGACTATGTTGATCATCTGTTGGTTGTGGCTGACCAAGTTTGCTTACAAAGTTGATAAAACGGATGAAAAATCTAAAAAAGTCGACACCAAGTCACTATTTAGCTCGCAGTTAAAAGGTCTTGGCACCATGCAACGCGCTGAGAAAGGGGTGTTATGTGTGTTTTTATTTGCAGCTGTGTGCTGGATATTTAGACCTCTGATCGCTGATTTTTCTGGTTTAAAAATATCGGATACCGGTATTGCCATTGCCGCAGCATTATTATTATTTGTTTTGCCTGCTAATAAAGGCAGTGATGAACGTATTCTTGACTGGCAAAGTGCGGCAGGAGTTCCTTGGGGAGTGTTATTGTTGTTTGGTGGTGGCTTAACCCTAGCGGCACAAATAAAGTCATCAGGTTTGGCTGAATACATAGCTCATATGATTGAAGGCGTCAGCGCCATTCCATTAGTATTGAGTGTATTAGCAATTGCAACCTTAATCACTTTCTTAACTGAGATCACCAGTAATACAGCAACCGCAGCTGGATTTTTACCACTACTTGGCCCTGTCGCTGAGTCAGTCACAGGTTCGCCATTGGTCTGGGTTATTCCTGCGGCTATAGCCTGTAGTTGTGCGTTTATGATGCCTGTAGCGACCCCGCCTAATGCCATTGTGTTTGGCTCTGGGCAAATTCAAATGCGGGATATGATCAAAGCCGGCTTTGCATTAAATATTGTTGCAATTGCGCTGATCACATTTGTCACTATGACCCTTGCTGCATCGGTATTTAATTTTTAAGTAATTCAAAGTTACCCAACCGGAGCGCTATTCGTTTGTTGATAGCGCTCTATATTGCCCCTGCTAAGAAACAAAGTTATAGTGGTTAAATCTTTATTTTGTTTATGAGTATGCTTTTGTCTGACACTGGCACTGTATGTAACCCTGAGCTAAAAGCGCAATTTGATGAAATGCAGCTGCATTTTGATGCCCAGCCATATTTAGCATTATCACAGCGGATCCGTTTATTAAAATCTTTAAAACGTGAACTGTTGGCATTAGAGGCTGAATTGGTAGCTGCAAGCTCGAAAGACTTTGGCTTTCGCACTGCTTTTGATACGATTTTGGGTGATATACTGCCTACGGTCAAAACGATCAGCCACACCATCAAGCATTTACCTAAATGGGCAAAAAATTCACCACGAAAAGCGGGTTTGAGCCTAGCGCCATCAAAAGTTGCTGTGAGCTATCAACCCAAAGGAGTGGTGGGAATAATTTCTCCATGGAATTACCCAATTCAATTATCAATCGTGCCGGTGATAACCGCAATTGCCGCAGGTAATCGGGTATTATTAAAGGTCAGTGAATTTACTCCGCACACCAATCAAGTAATCAAAAAACTATTTATCGGCGAGCTTAGCGAACATTGCGCAGTGATCGAAGGTGAAGCGCAATTAAGTCAACAGTTTAGCTGTTTGCCATTCGCACACTTATTTTTTACCGGCTCTACAGCTGTAGGGCGCCATGTTATGGCCGCTGCGAGTAAAAACCTTATCCCAGTAACTCTTGAGTTAGGTGGCAAATCGCCCGTTATCATTACCGCGCAAGCGGATATAGATAAGGCGGCTAAAGCTATTTTATTTGGTAAAATGACCAATGCAGGGCAAATTTGTGTTGCCCCCGATTATGTTTTAGTGCCGGAAAACTTACAGCATCAGTTAGTCAGAAGTCTCTGTAGCTTATATAAAAAACATTATAACTTAGGTGTCGAGGGTAAAAATTTAACCTCGGTTATTAATCACCACCATTTTCAGCGTTTAACCGATTTATTGGCAGATGCACAGCAACAGGGCGCACAGATAATTAAGCCGTTAGATGAAAACCAAAGCGACGAACATAAGCATCGTCTTGGTTTGCACATTGTGACTGATGTGAATGACAATATGAAGTTGATGCAAGAAGAACTGTTTGGACCAATTCTTGCGATTGTCAGTTATCAAGCTTTACCTCAGGCGATTGCATACATAAATCAACGTCCTCAGCCGTTAGCTTTGTACATAATGGGGCAAGATAAACAAATCAATGAAGGTATTCAACAGCAAACACAAAGTGGTACCTTCGCAATAAATGACACCTTAATGCAGGTGACTGCTGATGATGCGCCATTTGGTGGCTTAGGTCCTTCTGGGATGGGAAACTATCACGGTATAGAAGGCTTTTTAACCTTTAGCCATGCACGTAACACATTGAAAACGGGTGGTTTTAATCCTAAATTAGGATTGTTGTTGGCGCAAAATAAGATATTGATTAAAATACTTAAATGGTTGTACTTGCGGCCATAAATTGGCGTTAAGTACAATCCAATAGCGTTTTAACTGGCAGTTAAAACATCCGATCTTCGCCCGCATACAGCCCAGCTTGGATTTTTTCATACAATGCATCAGCTTTTTCTTTGGCTTCTGCAATTTGCGCAGGCATTAGCTTGCGCTCATCTAGCTTGCGACTGTGACTGGCATCTAAATTACCATTATACTCAGCAACAGTGTTCCAGATGTATGATTTTTCGATGTTTTTTTCGACTCCATGGCCTTCGAAATACATCAGCGCCATATTAAACTGTGCTAGCGTATAATTATTACCAGCGGCTTTTTCATACCATTTAATAGCTTCTTTATAATCTTGCCCAACGCCATCGCCGTTGGCGTACATCACACCCAAGTTAAACTGAGCAGCAGGTAAGTTTTTTGCCGCGGCTTGCTTAAAGAGTGAAACTGACATTTGTTTATCAAGTTTAACGCCTTTACCTTCTTGGTAAAGTACAGCTAATGCAAACATTGAGTCGACGTGGTTCTTTTTAACGCCTTGCTGGTAAAGTTCAGCAGCTTTGTGATAGTCGCGCGTTACGCCGTGGCCACCTTCATATAGCTGCCCTAGCTCGTAAATTCCTGGTGCAAAGCCTTTTTCTGCAAGGTAGTTAAACTCTCTAAGTGCATCTTCAAATTGACCTTCATTGGCTGCGCGGATCCCTTCTTCAAGTCCCGCATGAGCAACACCACAGATGCTAAGTGCACCGACCATCAACAATATCTTAAACTTCGGCTGCCACATGACAATACCTCCAATTAGCGTGTTACTGTTTAATTTTAGTCCCAACAACCACAATTGCCCAGCTTCGCACTATAAATGATAAAACTTAGACATAAGATACAGATATTACAGAAAATTTAAAGGAATAAAAAAAGCCCCTGATGGGGCTTTTTGGGTCATATCAACCGTCACCGATATGAACAATGTAGCAAGTGAGTGTGATCTTTTAATTATATTACTTGGGTCGAGTAAGTAATATGCTCGAAGCGTCACCATCTTCATCAACAACTTTGTACTAAAGGGGCCCAGCATCCTTACTGGTCGATCTTCCCTAGGGCACTGAGGTCGGTACGTTCAATTCTTACAAGAAGCGCAAACGTGTCGTGTTGGGCTGCTTGGTGTTGATGCGATCGATTATTACTTGTATTTGAATGTGCGTCAATGGCTAAATGATAATTATTTCCATTTGTTCGGTTTTATTTTAATCCCCTCATTTACATAATGCGCTAAGTTGATTAACGTAGTGCTATAAAGAACCGTAAGAAAAATAAAAATGTCTATAAAAAACATGTGCTTGAATTATAAATCCGCAGTAGTTGGTGTGTTTCTATTAGCTCTGACTGGATGCTCAGCTACATTTACCTACAATAATATAGGCTGGTTATCGGCGTTTTGGATTGATGACTACGTTGATTTATCGAAGCAGCAAAGCAAACAAGCTAAAGACTTAATTAAGAAAAGTCGGGATTGGCATCGTAAGACGCAATTACCTTTGTATCGACAGGATCTGTTGGCATTACAAAAGCTACTTGATGAAGACCCTTCAGAGCAAGCATTATTAACGTATTTTCAAGGCTTTAAAACACATTGGCAATCGTTAGTTATGTATGTAAGAGACGATCTTATTGAACTTGCTATTGGTTTATCCACGGAGCAAAGAGAAGAATTTGTTGCTGTCATTGCAGAGGATATAACAACAGAAAGTGACGAGTATAATGAACAAACCCCAACACAGCGTGAGCAAGATCGCCTTGAACGTCAGTTAGATACTTATAAACAGTGGCTTGGTAAACTGAGTGAACAACAAGTGTCTTTGATCACCCAAGCGAACAGCGAATTTCAAGCAACATTTTTATTAAGGCAAGCTTACAAGCAAACTCGGCTGGATAAATTCAAACAGGTATTTTTTGATAGCCAACTTAGCCGCGATCAGTTTATTAGCCAATTATCAGCTGTCATTACTGAGCGAGAGGTGTTTATGAGTGACGAATTAATTCGCTTAGATGCTGAAAATTCAAAGCGCTATGCGCGTTTACTTGTGAGTTTAAGAGCCACGTTGACAGCAAAACAGCGCCAGCATGCTAATGCTGAGTTCTCCGATATGTTAGAAGATATAGAACAATTAATTAATGATGAATAGGCTGTTAGTTGCTAAGATCTTAATTTTAAAAATTTTTTATAAAAATGAATATATCAAAAACAAATAGAGCTTGTACTCTTTCAATTAACCGTTAGACTGACTTTTTTTCGCTCGAATTAAAGTTAATCAATGGATATCGCAGCCTTAGATAGCGCTCAAGTATTACGTGAAAATTTACTGAAATGGATTTGTTTCTGTTTCGGAATTTTAGCGAGTGTTTTTACCTATTTTAATCTTTTTATTAATGACTTTTACTCATTAGGGATTTTAGAAGGGGTTTTTGCTATTTATTGTTTTTATACTTTTAACTATGCTCGGACACGAAAATTTCAGACTTGGCAGCCGTTATTATTGTGCCTTTGTATTATGCTATTAGTAATCTTGGGCACTTACCTTGCTGTTGTTAAGAGTGGCCTGTTCGTCTGGACTTTTACTTTACCTATATTATTTTATTTATTGTTAGGTTGTAAGTGTGGTTTTTACCTATCGTTGTTATTAGTGTGTGTACAAACGGCTGTGTTTATTAGTAAACCCTCCTTAGCACCATTTTCAGAGCTTAACCTGTACCTAAATATGAGTTTTAGCTATGTGATAGTTTGGGTTACTGCGCATATTTTTGAAGCGAGCCGAGCACAATTTTCAGAGCGACTAGAAAACCTTGCCTTGCTAGATCCGCTGACAAACACCGGCAACCGTTTAGCAATGAACCATTACTTTGAAGTTGAGTTGGTAGACAAAATTAATTTATTTATTATGGTGCTAGATCTTGATTACTTTAAAAAAGTAAATGACGAATTTGGTCATGATGTGGGCGATCAAGTTCTGGTTGAAATTGCCACTATATTAAGAGAAACACTTAACAAGGGGCGAGTTTTTCGTACTGGCGGCGAAGAGTTTGCACTGTTCATTCCTGATTCAAATCAACAAGAGTCTTATCAAATTGCTGAAAATATCAGAGTCGGTTTGCAAAGTACGGCTATCAATGTTGGTGCGCGTGAAATAAGTTTAACAGCAAGTATCGGTTTAGCTGCTTATCGTGATGGCGATAGCCTAAAACAAGCGATTAAAGCAGCAGATGAGCAACTTTATTATGCAAAAAAACATGGTCGAAACAATGTTTATTTTGACTCGCAGAAATACTCAGCAAAACTAGAACAGGTTTCTTAACCTAGATACATGTGCTCGAAACCGGGAATGTTACTTTCCCAAAGTGGTGTTTCTTTACCTAAGTGATCACGTATCGCATCAAAAAATAACCGTGTTCTTACAGGTAAATCACGGTGTGGATATACCGCGTACATCGCACTGTATTCTTGTAATTTGATGTCTGTTAATAAGGGCACTAAACGTCCTTGCTTTATTTCATCATTAATAATAAATGCTGGCGCGAGCACATAGGTTGTTCCAGAAAGCGTTTTATCGAGCAGTACCTCGGCATCATTGGCTCTAAACACACTCTTAATTTTTTGCTCTTGCGGTAGACCATATTGATCTACATAACGAATACCCTCAACGCGCAACGAAGTGCTGGAATAACTGGCTGCGGGTAAATCAATTAAGTCCTCTATTTTACTTGGCAATCCATACGTTTGAATAAACTCAGGTGCGGCTAATATTAGTAATCTATTGCGCGCAATTTTACGTGCGATCAGTGATGAGTCTTTTGGCTCACCGACCCGAAAAGCAAGATCAAAGCCTTCAGATACCAGATCAACTAACTTATCATCGAGTCTTAGTTCAACTTCTACTTGCGGGAAGCGTTTTTGAAAATCATTAATTACAGGTTGTAGATAACGCCTGCCGATAATGGTTGATGAAGTGATTTTTAATACACCGCGTGGCTCTTGGTGATAATTCTCGGCTAAACGTACAGTTTCACCTAGTAGTTGCCTCAACTCACTGGCCTTTTTAATCATTTCGGCCCCTGCAGCTGTCAGTGAAAATGAGCGGGTGGTGCGGTTCAGTAAACGTACTCCTAAATCATCTTCGAGACGACTTATTTGTTTTGAGATCACTGAACGATCAATATTACGGGTTTCTGCTGCTTTAGCGAATGAGCCTCGCTCAACGACTTCTAACAACATCAATAAGCGACTTGTGGTATCCATTAATTACTCACCAATATTTAATTGATGCCATATTGGCATTAATGAATTTAAAAATCTATGGTTTTTGTCCACAACAATGTTCCGTAACATAGAAAAATACACTAAATGGAGCGTCGTCATGAACAAACACTTAATAGCTATTGCAGTTTTAGGGGCATCACTTGCCCTCACCGGTTGTGCAGAAGAGCCTGCTCAACAGAGCAATCAACCACATCTTCAACCAATAGATGTTGCCTCAGTGATCATTAAGCCAGTGCAAAACTGGCACACCTACACTACGCGTTTAGAAGCGCCGGAAGAAGTATCACTTATGCCACGTGTTGCCGGAGTTATTGAGCATATTGCGTTTAATGAGGGCGACGAGGTTAAACAGGGTGACTTACTGTTTAAACTTGACGCTCGCCCATATGCTGCGGTTGTAGCAAGTTTAGAGGCACAAGTAGTCAGTGCTGAAGCCGCTTTATCGCAAGCGCAAAGTGAAGCTAAAAGAGCGGTGCGATTAACCGAGCGAAAAGCGATTTCAACAGAGCAAGCGGAATCACGTACGTCAACGTTACGCCAACGTGAAGCACAACTTGCGGCCTTAAAAGCCCAGCTAATTGCAGCTAATTTAGATTTAGAATTTACAGATATACGTTCACCCATTGATGGTGTGATCTCGCGTGCAAATATTACCAAAGGTAATAATGTGCTTGCAGGGCAAAGTGTACTGACTTCAATCGTATCGAATCAAACTATGTATGCTTACTTTGATGTTGATGAACGTACTTGGAATAGTTCATTTGATGAAGTAACCGCCGCTGCTCATCAGCAAGTAGTCATGCAAAAAGTTGGTCAAAATGGCTTTGCACACACCGGTTATATCGACTTTATTGATAATCAAATCAATGCGGCAACAGGTACTTTGCGAGTTCGTGCACGATTTGATGAAAATACCGCCTTACGCGCCGGTTCATTTGCACGTATTAAGTTAGCGGCCAATGACGTTACAGAGCAAGTTATTGTGCCTGATAGAGCAATTGGCACCGATTTGAAAAATCGCTTTGTGCTCACTGTAGGTGAAGGCAATATTCTTGAATATAAACTGGTTACAACCGGTGAGCGCTATGGCAGTTTTCGCGCTATTACCTCGGGCTTAAAAGCTGGCGATGTGATTGCGGTTAATGGTCCTGCGCGTGTTGGACCTGGCATGCCGATTTCACCTAATACAGTGACCCTAGACACCACCGGTGTTGCTTTTACGTTATCGCCAACGGCGCAGCACACACTTATGGCTAAGAAGTAGGACGAATAATGAAATTTTCTCACTTTTTTATTCAACGACCGATATTTGCAGCCATGCTGTCATTGGTGATTTTAATTGCCGGTGGTATTTCGTTGTTTCAACTGCCGGTCAGTGAGTATCCTGAAGTTGTTCCGCCGACAGTTGTGGTAACTGCGAACTACCCAGGAGCAAATCCAACCGTAATAGCACAAACTGTGGCCACTCCATTGGAGCAAGAGATCAATGGTACTGAAAACATGTTGTATATGTTTTCCCAGGCGACCAGTGATGGGCGTATGACACTGACGGTAACGTTTTCATTGGGAACGGATTTAGATCGTGCGCAAGTACAAGTACAAAATCGGGTTAACAGTGCTTTGCCGCGACTACCACAAGAAGTGCAGCGCTTAGGCGTCGTCGCTGAAAAATCATCACCGGATCTAACCATGGTGGTGCACTTATTCTCACCGGAAAAAACACATGATACAGCGTATCTATCTAATTACGCTGACTTATATGTGAAAGACCAAATTGCACGTTTGAGTGGCGTAGGCGATGTAAAATTATTTGGTGGTGGTCAATATTCAATGCGAGTGTGGCTTAATCCCGATGCATTAGCGGCACGAGAATTAACCGCAATGGACGTCGTCAACGCATTGCGTGCGCAAAACCAACAAGTTGCAGCGGGTAGCTTAGGTGCACAACCTGCTTCAACAGACAGTCAATTTCAAATATTGTTAAATGTAAAAGGACGCTTAAACAGTATTGAAGAGTTTCAGCAAGTGATCATTAAAGTGGGTGAACAAGGTCAATTAACACGTCTAAGCGATGTTGCACGTGTCGATTTAGGCCAAAATACTTACTCACTTAGAGCTGAACTTGATAATCAACCAGCGCTGGCGATGCCGATATTTCAACGTCCTGGCTCTAATGCGATTGAGCTTTCAGATCAAGTACGCGAAACCATGGCGCGTTTATCGAAAGATTTTCCAGCTGGTGTTGAGTACGACATTGTCTACGACCCTACGGTATTTGTTCGCGGCTCGATTGATGCGGTGATCAAAACGTTACTTGAAGCTATCGCGTTAGTGGTAATTGTAGTGGTGTTATTTTTACAAACCTGGCGTGCTTCGATTATTCCACTAATAGCTGTGCCAGTTTCACTGATTGGTACTTTTGCGGTGATGCAGTGGTTAGGGGTCTCGATCAATACGCTGTCGTTATTTGGTTTAGTACTTGCCATAGGTATTGTGGTCGATGATGCTATTGTGGTGGTCGAAAACGTTGAACGTAACATTGAACAAGGTTTATCACCTCTGGAAGCAACGCGCGTGGCGATGACTGAAGTGACAGGGCCTATAATCGCGATTGCGTTAGTGTTGTGTGCAGTGTTTATTCCTACCGCGTTTATTAGTGGTTTATCAGGTCAATTTTATAAACAGTTTGCGTTAACTATTACTATTTCAACGGTTATCTCAGCATTTAACTCATTAACTTTATCACCGGCGTTGGCGGCACTATTACTTAAAAGCCATGATGCTAAACCGGATGCGCTGACGCGTTTATTAAATCGTTTATTTGGTCGCTGGTTATTTGCACCCTTTAATCGAGTATTTGACCGTGGCGCCAAAGGCTATCAAAAGCTGGTACAAAAACTAATGCGCATGAGCGTGGTAGTGGTGATTGCATACGTGGTTTTATTAGGCGGAACAATTAAGCTATTTGATGCCGTGCCGGGTGGTTTTATTCCTGCACAAGATAAGCAGTATTTAGTTGCGATAGCACAATTACCTGATGCAGCGAGTTTAGACCGTACTCAAGATGTGGTTAGGCAAATGCAAGAAATTGCACTGCAAGTACCAGGGGTTGCTCACACAGTTGCCTTTCCTGGCTTGTCGGTAAATGGTTTTACTAACAGTCCTAATAGCGCCATTGTATTTACACCGCTAGAAGCCTTTAGTGAGCGAAGCGATCCTAGTAAATCGGCGATGGCTATTGCGGCACAGTTAAACCAGCGTTTTAGTGCCATTGATGAAGCATTTGTGGCTGTATTCCCACCGCCGCCAATTCAAGGTTTAGGCACCACGGGTGGGTTTAAACTGCAAATTGAAGATCGCGGTAATAAAGGCTTTGAAACACTATTTAACAGTTTGCAAACGGTGATTACTAAAGCTCAGCAAGATCCTGCGTTAATGGGGCTCTATTCAAGTTTTAGAATTCAAGTACCACAAATGGATATTGATATCGACCGAGAGCAAGCACTTATTCAAGGTATTCCATTGGATGAAGTATTTAATGCGTTGCAAGTGTATTTGGGCTCAATGTACGTTAATGACTTTAATTTATTTGGCCGTACGTACCAAGTTAATGCCCAAGCTGATGCTGATTTCCGCCTTGATCCAGAACAAATATTGAATCTAAAAGTGCGCAATAACCAAGGGAATATGGTGCCATTAGGCTCGGTATTAACGGCAACGCCTACAACAGGTCCTGATCGAGTGATGCATTACAATGGTTACCCAAGTGCAGAGCTTAATGGTAGTCCAGCGCCTGGTTACAGTTCAGATCAAGCACAGCAAGCAATTGAGCTGATCTTGGCTGATAATTTACCTACGGGTATTGAGTACGAATGGACCGAAGTTACTTTTCAGCAAATTCTAGCGGGTAATACCATGGTCTACGTATTCCCATTAGTGGTGTTATTAGTGTTCATGGTATTGGCTGCGCAGTATGAAAGCTTACGTCTCCCACTGGCTATTATTCTTATTGTACCAATGACAATATTCTCAGCATTAATGGGTGTATGGTTGGTTGGCGCTGATAATAATATTTTCACGCAAATAGCATTGATTGTATTGGTTGCCTTGGCTTCTAAAAATGCCATTTTAATGGTGGAGTTTGCACGTGATAAAAATAACCATGGGTTGAGTCATTTTGACGCTATTTTAGAAGCTTGTCGGATGCGTTTACGACCTATCTTAATGACGTCAATTGCCTTTACTGCGGGTGTCATTCCCTTAGTATTAGCAACGGGAGCTGGAGCAGAAATGCGCCATGCAATGGGCAACGCAGTGTTCTCGGGTATGATTGGTGTAACCGTGTTTGGTTTATTATTTACCCCTGTATTTTATATTTTGGTAACTAAAACCCGTAAAGTGACTACGCAGGAGCAAATTAATGAGTAAGTATAAGTTAACCGCTCTTGTTGTGGCGGGTTTATTAAGTGGCTGCGCCAGTAAAATTGATGAGCAGCAACAGCAAAATCAGCTACAAGAATTTGTTGCAACAACACAAATCGCAGCACAATTACAAGGTCAAGATGAGCTTAACTGGTGGCAACAATTAAATTCAACCCAGTTAAATAATCTTGTGATCAGTGCGCGCGCTAATAATCATGATTTGCACACTAGTCAGTTGCAGTTACAAAGCGCGCTTGCTCGTTTAGGTGGGCAAAAAGCACAGTATCTTCCCCAAGGTGCAGTGGCAGTTGATGCCACTCGCTCAAGTACTGGTAACGTTAACACGCGTCAATCGGAAGCCAATGTTAACCTTGATTGGCAACTTGATTTATTTGGTAAAGTAACTGCGCTTGTTGATGCTGCGAATGCAGGGGCAATGAGTCAAGCGGAACAATTGCGCGCTTTGCATATTGAAGTTGTTACCTCTGTGGTAAAAGGGTTTGTCAGTTTTCAAGGTAATAAGCAAAAACAGCAGATCATTAACCTACAAATTGAAGCATTAGAGCAAAGTATTGCGGTTCTGCGGGCTCGCGTTGAGGAAGGGGTCGCTAATGAGCTTGATTTAAATCGAACCTTAGCACAATTGAAGCAGCAGCAAGCTTTGTTGCCAGATATTGAATACGCGCAATTTCGTGATCTAGCAACGCTTGCGACGTTAACAGGGCAGTTACCTGCTGATCTAACCTTAGTTGATGAGCAAGCGCTGTTTGAGCATGCATTTACTGTAAGTTTAGCCACCCCAAGTGATGCCATTGCACTGCGTCCTGATATTAGCCAAGCATTATTTGAATTTAGCCAAGCTAATTCATTAAGCGTGGCTGCGAGTAAAGCATTATTACCTGATATCAGTTTAACGGCGTTTGCAGGTGTATTGAGCTTAGATAACAACCAGCTTTCTGACACTACGCAGCAATGGCAAGTTGCCCCACGCATTCAGTGGTCATTATTGAGCTACCCTGCGTTATTGGCGCAACGTGATGCTCAGCAATATCTCAGTGAAGCCGCTTACAGCCAATATCAACAAGTGGTGTTAGAGGCATTAGCGCAGAGTGAACTTTCACTGCAGTTATTAGTCAAACAAACTCAACAACTAGGCTATGCCAAAGAACGTTATGAGTTTGCTAATAATGCCTTTTTACAAGCGCAGGCGATGTACCAAGAAGGGCAAATACCTTACTTAGAGTTGTTAGATGCGCGACAGGATGTTTTAATAGCGCAGGAAAATGCAATTGACTCAACGATTTCGTCATTACTTGCTAAAGTAGACACTTACCAAGTATTTAATGGTCGTTGGAGTTATGCGTTAGTTAATTAAGTTAAGTTGAGTTTTTGATGCCACATACTGATCTTTTATCAACAATCCCCGCGACAATGCGTGCGATTGCGTTACTTGAACCTAATGAACAGATTAATTTATCTGAGCTTGAATTGCCGGTGCCTGATGTTGTAGACAACGAATTGTTGATAAAGGTTGAGTATGTTGCGTTGAATCCGGTTGATGCGTATTTTGCTAAACAAGGTTTTTGTAAATGGCACTATCCTCATACCCTAGGCCTTGATGCTGTAGGGTTGGTGGTAAAAGCCACTAAAGGGGTATTTCCAAGTGTCGGTACTCGGGTTATGTGGCATGGTAATGTTGGCGACCATGGGGTGTTATCGCAATACGCTAAAGTCCCTAACTTTGCTGTATCGCAAATTCCTGACAGCGTTACGTTACAGCAAGCCGCGACATTACCCTGCGCAGGGATGTCGGCATTAATAGCTCTTGATAAACTGCAATTAACCGAAGGTGATTCACTTTTAATTGAAGCTGGTGCGGGGGCCGTCGGTCAGTTCGCCATTCAATTTGCCAAACAACGTGGTGCTACGGTATTTACCACCGCGAGCAAACGCAACCATAAGCTTGTTAAACAATTGGGTGCTGATGTGGTGTTTGATTACAACGATAAAACGCTTAGCGATAAAATTCGTAAAGAACTTGGTCCACAAGGCTTTGATGCAGTGCTCGATTCGATTGGTGGTGAAACCACGGTACGTAATGTTGAATTAATGCGTTTTTGTGGCCGTATTGCGTGCTTAAATCCACTGCCTAAGTTTGAGCAGGAGCTGATGTTCAGACGTGCGCCAAATATAGGTATTGTTTCTTTAGGTGGAGCGTGGTTAGCAAACAGTTTATGTGCTCAGCAAAAAATGAGTTTTATGGGCAATTTATTGCTAGACAATTTAGCCAGTGGCAGTATCAAAATACCGCAGATTATTGAGGTTGAATTTAACGCCAGTAGTATTTCACAGGCGCTGAATAAACAAATTGCTGGTGGCTTTACCGGAAAGCAGGTAGTGAAAATTAGCCATGATTAATTATTAACCGTGATTCATAATCTTTAAGCCTCGCAATTGCGGGGCTTTTTGTTATTGTTTAAGATTATCAACTTAGAGGGAAACATGGCATTTACAGATTTTTATCGACTCAGCGCCCATGGGGTGATCACTAATGCCAGCGGGGAGGTTTTGCTGCTAAAGGCAAGCTATGGTGAGCTAAGCTGGGGATTACCTGGTGGCGCCTTAGATGTCGGTGAAACTGTACATCAAGCACTCATACGCGAATGCCAAGAAGAGCTCGGCTGTGAAGTGAAAATTGAACACTTAACCGGTATTTATTATCACAAAGCGTTTAATTCTAATGCTTTTATTTTTAGAGTTAGTTTGTTAAAAGATGCTGTGATCACGCTCAGCGATGAACACTTAGCACATCGTTATAATAAATTGTCGGAGCTTTCCAAGGTTCAACAACATAGAGTCGCAGCCTGTTTAAATTATACCGGTACAGTTGATAGTGCTGCATTTTAATTTAGCTTAAACGATCACTATCATTAATAGGAAAACGAGATATGAATACGCAACGTTTAATTCTTCGCCATGGCCAGCTAAGTGATGCGTCGTTTATCTTGAGTTTATTAAATCAGCCGAGTTTTTATCGTTATATTGCTGATAAAGGCATTTATACCAAACAACAAGCCGAAGATTATTTACAAAAAACCTTTATTGATGGCCACCAACAGCAAGGTTTTGGACCTTATATTGTGGCAAATAAACAAGGCATTGCCATGGGCATGGTGGGCTTGTTCCAACGAGAAGCACTAGCAGTGCCTGATATAGGCTTTGCCTTTTTAGAGCATGATATACCCAAACCACCTCAATATGCGAGTTTCAGTTGGAATTAAAAACGATTTAGGCAAGGCATTGATTGCCAATAATAGTGGTTCTATTGTTAAAATCAATAACGCAGTATAAATCGTTTTTAAACCAACCCGTTGGGCGTTTCACAGGAACTTACTCTCATCGTTGTTACTTTTTAAAAGGGACTGCCATTGTTGCAAAGTAACGCCTTGATATTAAGCCCCTGTGAAACGCTGAATTCTGCATCTTGAGGTAGTTTGGGTATAGGGCAAGGATATGCGTATGAAGCGGCTGCAAAACTATTACACGCGTATCAAGGTAAGTTCAGCTACATTGCCGCGATAGCCGATGCTGACAATACCGCTTCGCATGGATTATTAAATAAACTCGGGTTTGGGTATATAGGCAAAGCAGTGCTTAATAATGATGGCACTGCTTTAGTGGTGTTTATTCTTGAATAAGAACGCTCAGGGTGGTTGCTACCTGTTGATTAATATTCTGCCAGTTTTGCTCTAAGCTTTCGACAAGGCCTTCGTAGTCATCACCAGTTAAAGGGTTAACCTCACTAAAATAATGAATTGCTTTTAAAGAGCGGCCACTTTCAAACGACGTATAATACAGGCGCCACAAACCAGAAATATCCGCATTACCTTGGTTATCACCATTGAAATGATGTAGCTCATATTCTAATTCATAATAACTTTGCTGATCTTTGTCTGTTATAACAGGTAATCCTTTGACCACCATCCAGTTATCAAGCGTGGTAAATAATGTTTGATGGGCGCTTGCTGTTAGCATTTGATCTGGCGCTTCACTCCATAAGTGATAATTAGCAGCATTGACCTGATTATTATCCATTTTCATTGCAATACCACGGTTATTTAATGCGCCTCGTAAACTTACTGTATTGATCCGTAATTGAGCTGATGTGTCAGTGCTACTGCGCTGCATTGGTTTAATACTTTGCTCAAACTGGTAGTATTTAACGGGTGCATTAAGTGATTGGCTACAACCTGATAATAATAGCACCCCAATAACAGCAAAAAATTGTATACGTAAAAATGTCCGCATTATTGTTTCCTCGGCGTTGGATCGGCAGGCAATGATTTATCAAAAATAAACATATTTGGTTGCTCATTTAAGCCACGCGAGAGTGGCTGTAGCTCTTCACTTAAACGCTTAAACTCTGAGAGTGTTTGTTGTAATTGCTGATGAAATGAGGAGCCTTGTTGATAACTGGCCATGGTTTTTTCAAACTGTTTCATGGTGACATCAAATTGCTGCATACTTTTTGTCATTTCAGCAAAATTACGATTAATATCACCGGGTAAATTTTGGGTATCTTGTTTACTTAACAATGTACGCATTTCATTCGCCAGCGCTTGGTAATCAGCAAACGCGGAATCAATTTGCGCTAAGCTGTCTTCAATTTTTAAATTATTTACTTTATTTAATACGTCAGACACTTGATCTGCTAATACGGTAATGCCACTGGAGACACTCGGAAATACTTGATATTGAGACAGTGTTTCTAACTTAGCAGCTGGGGCATCGTGGTAGATATCAAAATCGACATACACAGCGCCAGTAAGCAAATTGCCTGGTTTTAAAGAAGCGCGCATGCCATTTTTGATCCAACCATCAACACTGCTTTGCCAAAATTGTTTGGCTGAGGCATTGTCATGGTAAATACGGCCATACTCTATTTTTATTAAAGCGGGCACTGCAGTATTATCAGTTCTAAAGTGTGCGGGTTTGCCATCGATCATCACATTCGCAGGTGCTTCTACAACAGTACCTACGCGCATGCCACGATATTCAACCGGTGCGCCGGCACGTAAACCTCGAATAGACTGCTCAAACTCAATTAGGTAATAATCAAAATTATAAAAGCGTTCCTCAAGAGCATCTTTGTAACTATTACTAAGCGAAAAGCTATGACCTTCTTGAGCAAAATCACCCGGCGATTGTTGTTCAGGCAAACCAACCGAGATCCCTCCTTTTAATAACCTGCTTAATGAACCTGTTTTTACATTAATGCCATCGGCAGATAAATCAATTTCAACACCCGTATTGACCCAGAAAATAGAATTTAAGGTGATCAGGTTTTGATAAGGTTCGTTGATGAAAATACCATACTTCATCGCTTGATTCTTCCAATCAAATGTCGCTGTTTCAACTTGACCAATTTTATAATTCTTAAAAAATATACCGGTGCCGACATCCATAACCTCAGCATCATAGCTGAGTAATGAAAAGCGACCGCCTTTGACATCTTTATCAATCAGCGCTGGCTCTTCTTGTAATTTAAAATGCTCTTTTGTTTTACTACTTTCACCTGGTGAAAATTCTAAATATACACCCGATAGTAACGTGCTCATACCGCTGATACCCGTTTCATCAATACGTGGTTTTACTACCCAGATGTTGGCGTCTTCCGTGAGTAAGCCATCATAATGTTTATCAATTTGAGCTCGAGCAATCACACTGTTTTTAGTATCAGAGAGGCGAACGTGATCAATTTGGCCGATTTTCACACTACGTACTTTTATTTCAGTCTTGCCTGCCACTATACCCTCAGCATGAGGCATTGAAATATAAATGGTTGCGCCTTTATTAGCTTGGTATTGGTAAAGCATCCACACACCAACGAGCAAAGCTATAACCGGTATGATCCAAATCGCAGAAATAATAGGTTCTTTTTTTATATTAGCCGTTTCACTCATGCTGTTTCTCTAATTTATGGTCTTTTTATCATTGTTTGGCGAATCCCATAATAGCCGAGGGTCAAACGCGTGTGCTGCAAGCATTTGGCAAATCACCATGATAGTAAAAAATACAGTGCCTAAACCTGGCGTTACTGACATTAAATTTCCTAATTGCACTAAGGCTACTAGAATCGCGACAACAAATACATCGATCATAGACCACTTACCAATAAACTCGGTTAATTGATAGACTTTCGTATAGCCTTTTGTCTGGCCGTTAGCGGGTTTGCTAACCAAAAAGCATAAAAATGTTAAAATGAGCGCTTTAGCTAATGGTACTACTACACTCGCTAAAAAAATGATTAATGCAATAGGGTATGAGCCAGCTTGCCACAGTGTTATTACCCCACCAATTAATGTTGAGGGGGATTCATCCCCCAAACTAGTGGTGTACATTATTGGCAATAAATTTGCCGGAATATAACAGGCAATTGAAGTTATTAACCATGCCGTTGCTTTTTGTACGCTGTGGGGGTTTCTGATATGGGTTTTGCTATTACAGCGAGAACAGTATTCGCTATCGCTTAGTTGATGGCAGACATGACAGGCTCGAATGTTACTATCTATGGCACGATAAGAAAGTTTTGCGGCTGCAATTTCAGCCTGAGGCTGTACTTGATCCCATAATCGAGCACGATTTAAGTGTGCTAATGAGCCAATATAGAAGAGTACAAACGCGGCATAGGCCCAAAAACTAACGCCAAAGCTGACTTCCGCTAGCGACATTATTTTTACCATGCTGACCAATACACCGATTAAAAATATTTCTGACATTATCCATGGCTCTAGCGCTAAGGTGAATTTGAGTAAGCGTCTGGCAATCGTTTGTGGAAGTACTTTAAGTAAGCCTAAATGCAGTGGGATCAAAATAGTGAGTAATGCCATTGGTAAACCAATAATACTAACATCAATAAAAATGCCTAATAAATCGCTGTCGTAATTAAACAAAATACGAGCGGCATCGGGCAAGGTAATCGTCTGTGTAATGCCATTACTACTAAATGAGATAAATGGATAAAACATACTGCTTAGCAGCATGAGTAAAGCACTAATACTGAGTGCTACAATACGGCTGTCATAATTTATATTTGCTGCGCATAGTTTACTGTGACAATGTGGACAGACAGCCATTTGTTTTGCAACTATGTGCGGGATATCAATAATCAAGTCACAATTAGGGCAGGCAGTTTGCAAATTAATAACCACTTAGAAGTATCTTAGATCAAGTTTGCATCAATTATATGCTAAATACAAATGCGAAATTGGTTTAACTAGGCTAGCCTAATAAGAAAGTTGTCATGTAATTTTACAGTTGCTAAAAAGCATCTATCTGTGGGTGGTGAATGAAGTATTTTATAGTGTTTTTTTTTGTTTTATATAGCACTTTTGCATTGAGTTTAGCTGCGCCAAAATCTAGCGACATTATTACCGTTGCGGTAAGCCCTTCTTTGCCTCCTTACGTCTTTAGTGAGGATGATACCGGCTTGCAGTTGCAGATTTTAAAATCTGCGTTTAAAGATCAAGGTATAACAAATCTAGATATAGTCTATATGTCTAATAAACGTGCAGGGCAATCCTTAGAACAAATGAAGGTCGATATTGCGATGAATTATGCGGGGCTCACCACTTCTGCGATTTATCCAAGCCAAAGCTTATTGGCGTATCAAAATGTGGCAATTAGCTTACGTAAAAATAATTTTAAAATTAATACTGTCTATGATCTACTGGGGAAAAGTGTTGTTGCCTTTCAAAACGCCACCGAATTTCTGCCGCCGCCATTTAAAGCATTAACGACTAAATTAAGCGCTTATGAAGAAGTCGTATACCAAGCTGCGCAAGTGGATCATCTAATGAAAGAGTGGGTTGATGTGGTGGTACTAGAAAAACGGGTGTTTTTATATTATCTACAGCAATATAAAGAATCGCACCCAATCAAGCCTATTACTGTACACCCGATATTTCCTGAGGCTCCTCGACCAGCCTATTTTAACAGTAAAGTGTTACAAGAGATTTTTGATATGGGACTTGCCCATATCATTGAAAATGGGCAATACAGTAAAATAATGGCTTTTGATGGCAGTGATTATGCTCAGGTTGTAGAACCAAGCTCAATCAAATAATGCTACGGTTTGGCGGGTAAGCGCAAGCAATTCGCCGGATTGTGACCAAATACAACCATCCTCTAAACCATAGCCATCTTTACAGTGATGAGTTTCTGCTTCAAATCCAAGCCACTCATCGGCTGCCAACTGCGGTGTTTTTACAAACTCTAAATACCACGACATACTGCTGGCGGGCGCTGGTTGGTTAAACATTTGTAATAAAGTAGGCGGCCATGCATCCGTTAAGGCAATAATATGTGCTTCACTAAGTTCTGCTGGCGATTGTTTTAACTTCATCCATCCGCCTAAATGCGACGTTTGGGCTGCTGAAAACGGCATTCCACCTTGCTGAGGGCAAAGCGCGACGTGTTGGAAAAATTCCGGCATGGCACCTGATTTAAATGGCAGTGTGTAACGTTCGTTAACCGGTTTTAGGCTCATTGTTTTTGTCACTGGTACTTCAATGGCTGAATCTCGCGATTTTGCAAAACACGCTTGTACGACCACGCTTACTTGGCCGTCCTGCAACGCTTTTGCCAGTACTTGTGTGCTACTTTTTCCTTCCCGTAAAATTTCAACTGAGAGGGAAAAATCAGTATCTGCTAACAAAGGACCTACAAAATTTGTACTAATAGACAACAAACGACGACTTGGTTCTATTTGTTGACGCATTGCCTGATACAGTAGTGAGGCTGATAAACCGCCAAAAGCAGTTCGACCTTGACACCAGTTTGCAGGAAATTGCATCGTTGCGTGAGCTTGTTCAGAATGGGGCAGCTGGCCTATGAGTGCCGCTTGCTTTAATAGTTGATCAAAATGCATGGTGATCCTTTGAGACATTTTTTAATTATTAGTGATTTTATAACACATAAAAACTCATCAGACCAGATTGTGAAATGGCCCCTAATGATGCAAAAAAAGACAATCCACACATTAATTAGGGTTATTTGCAAAATAAATTACAAAAAAGCACTTTTTTTTCATTTTTACAGTTGAATTAAGTTTGTGGCATCCCTATCTACTAGTCATCGAACGTATTAATGAATTTTGAAGTTGGAGATATTTCATGGGTAAAATTATCGGAATCGACTTAGGTACTACTAACTCTTGTGTTGCAGTACTTGATGGTGGCAAAGCACGTGTTATTGAAAACGCGGAAGGCGATCGCACCACTCCGTCTATTATAGCTTACACGCAAGACGGAGAAACTTTAGTAGGTCAATCTGCTAAACGTCAAGCGGTTACTAATCCGACAAACACATTATTTGCAATTAAGCGTTTAATTGGTCGTCGCTTTGAAGACGAAGAAGTACAACGTGATATCGGCATCATGCCTTTTAAAATTATCAAAGCAGATAATGGTGATGCATGGGTTGAAGCGGGCGGCGAAAAACGCGCTGCACCACAAATCTCAGCTGAAGTTTTGAAAAAAATGAAAAAAACAGCTGAAGACTTTTTAGGTGAAGCAGTAACTGAAGCGGTTATTACAGTACCTGCTTACTTTAACGATTCACAACGTCAAGCTACTAAAGATGCTGGGCGTATTGCAGGTCTTGAAGTTAAACGTATCATCAATGAGCCAACTGCTGCTGCCCTTGCTTATGGCATGGACAAAAACAAAGGCGAAAACGTTGTTGCAGTATATGACTTAGGTGGTGGTACTTTCGATTTATCAATCATTGAAATTGATGAAGTTGAAGGTGAGCACACATTTGAAGTACTTGCTACAAATGGTGACACTCACTTAGGTGGTGAAGATTTCGATAACCGCGTAATCAACTATTTAGTTGCTGAATTCAAAAAAGATCAAGGTTTAGACTTAAAAACTGATCCACTTGCAATGCAACGTGTTAAAGAAGCAGCTGAAAAAGCAAAAATTGAATTATCATCTGCACAATCTACAGAAGTAAATCTTCCGTACGTAACTGCTGATGCAACTGGTCCTAAGCACATGAACGTGAAACTAACACGCGCTAAGCTTGAGTCACTAGTTGAAGATTTAGTAATGAAGTCACTAGAGCCATTAAAACGTGCCCTTGCTGATGCTGATTTATCAGTAAGCGACATTGACGATATCATCCTTGTTGGTGGTCAAACACGTATGCCTTTAGTACAAAAAACAGTTGCTGATTTCTTCGGTAAAGAGCCACGTAAAGATGTTAACCCTGATGAAGCAGTAGCCGTAGGCGCAGCGATTCAAGGTGGTGTACTAGCTGGTGATGTGAAAGATGTACTATTACTAGATGTTTCGCCATTATCTCTAGGTATCGAGACTATGGGCTCTGTAATGACGGCGTTAATTGAGAAAAATACGACTATTCCAACGAAGAAATCGCAAACATTCTCAACTGCTGAAGATAACCAAGCTGCGGTAACTATTCACGTATTACAAGGTGAGCGTAAACGTGCTAGCGACAACAAGTCACTAGGTCAATTTAACCTAGAAGGTATTCGTCCAGCACAACGTGGTACACCACAAATCGAAGTTACTTTTGATGTGGACGCTGATGGTATCTTACATGTATCGGCAAAAGATAAAGATACAGGTAAAGAGCAAAAAATCACCATTCAAGCATCTTCAGGCTTAAGCGATGAAGAAGTTGAAAAAATGGTTCGTGATGCCGAAGCACACGCAGAAGACGATAAAAAGTTTGAAGAGCTAGTTGCAGCTCGTAACCAAGCTGATGCATTAGTGCATGGTACGCGTAAGCAAATCGAAGAAGCGGGTGATGCATTACCAAGCGAAGACAAAGAAGCGATTGAAGCGGCTGTTGTTGAGCTAGAAGCTGCGATTAAGAGTGACAAAAAAGACGAGATTGAAGCAAAAACTCAAGCGCTTGCTGAAAAGTCACAAAAGTTAATGGAAATCGCACAAGCTAAAGCACAACAAGGTGGTGACGCCGGTGCCGAGCAGCAACAATCTGCGAAGAAAGATGACGACGTAGTGGATGCTGAGTTCGAAGAAGTTAAAGACGACAAGTAATTGTTGTTAGCGCTTCGCCTAACTGAAAACACGATGACTGATATCGCAATTTAAGTTAGGATGAACAACTAAGGCGCGCGGGCTAAAGCTTGACGCGCCTTTTGCATGTAAATTAGATGATAAATCGATACGATTTATCGATTTATCCGCAGCAATGCTGCAGTAAGAAAAGAGTAGTGTGATAGATATGTCAAAACGCGATTATTATGAAGTCCTTGGAGTGGCAAAAGACGCCAGCGAAAGAGACGTAAAAAAAGCGTATAAACGCTTAGCGATGAAATATCATCCAGATCGTACCGCAGGCGATAAAGAACTTGAAACTAAATTCAAGGAAGTAAAAGAAGCTTACGAGATCCTCACTGACAGTCAAAAACGTCAAATGTATGATCAATACGGCCATGCTGCGTTTGAACAAGGCGGTGGCGGTGGTGGTCATGGCGGCTTTGGTGGCGGTCATGGTGACTTTGGTGATGTATTTGGTGACGTGTTCGGTGATATTTTTGGAGGCGGTGGTGGCCGTCGTCAATCGCGTCAGCAACGAGGTTCAGACCTACGTTACAACATGGACTTAAGCTTAGAAGAAGCGGTTCGTGGTAAAGAAGTAGAAATTAAAGTACCTACGTGGGTAAGCTGTGAGCCATGTGACGGCAGCGGTGCAAAAGCGGGTTCTAAACCGAAAACATGTACGACTTGTCATGGTGCAGGCCAAGTGCAAATGCGCCAAGGTTTTTTTGCTGTGCAACAAACCTGTCCAACCTGTCAGGGCACTGGTCAGATAATTTCTGATCCATGTAATAGCTGTCATGGTCAAGGCCGTGTGGAAAAAACCAAAACATTATCGGTTAAAATCCCAGCCGGGGTTGATACTGGCGACCGCATTCGTTTATCTGGCGAAGGTGAAGCAGGGGTACATGGTGCACCCGCTGGTGACTTGTATGTGCAAGTATCGGTACGTGAACACCGTATCTTTGAGCGTGATGGTAATAACCTATATTGTGAAGTGCCGATTGGGTTTACAACGGCTGCTCTTGGTGGCGAAATTGAAGTACCGACTTTAGATGGTCGTGCTAAATTGAAGATCCCAGCTGAGAGTCAAACGGGCAAAATGTTCCGTATGCGCGGTAAAGGTGTTAAGTCTGTCCGTAGTGGCGCAGTTGGTGACTTGATCTGTAAAGTGGTAATAGAAACACCCGTTAAGTTAAATGAACGCCAACGCGAGTTATTACAAGAGCTTGAGCAAAGCATGGGTAAGGATGGTTCTAAAAACCGTCCAAAAGAAAAAGGCTTTTTTGATGGTGTAAAAAAGTTCTTTGATGATTTAACTAAGTAATCACTCATTACTTATAAAATGGCGCTAATTAGCGCCATTTTTTATTGGCTAACAAAAGCTTATTAATCTGAACTCTGGTTAAGAGATTGACCCTCAAGAGTTCAGGTTTTTATTTGGCTACAGCTTTGCTGAAAACCACGCAGTAATACCAATCGACTTAAATATTTAACCATTCTAGCGAGCTAAATAAAGCGCTAACTGCGTTATAATTTTTTCAAGTAGAACAAATACATGTCAAAATTTACGCCTTGTTATCACTGTATTTATCTGTCGCTATAAATGGTCAGTAACTTAACACGATTGGTATAATACATATTCATAATGCTACCTTTACAGAGCGATTAGGCTTCTTAAGCACTTGTCACTAAACGGCTATTTTTATCTTATCAAATGAGATTTAGGATCCAATATAGGTATAATTCTGCCATTGCTGCTTTATTTTGCATTACTTATCGATATGATAATTAGTCTCACTTGCATGATTGAATAATCGGCGTAAAATCAGCGCCATTGATGTATTAAATGAAATGAGATGGCATGTTAACGTTAGACAAATTAGTAATTGGCCAACATGGCTCTGTTGTAAGCATCGATCCTAATGCGAGTTTGTTGCGCCAGAAATTACTTGCAATGGGTTTAACGCCAGGCGCTCCTGTCCACGTATTGCGCTTTTCTCCATTTGGCGATCCGATGATTGTTAAAGTTCGCGGTACCGTGCTTAGTCTTCGTAAATCCGAGGCACAATCAATTAATTTGGAACTCGCAGTATGAATCCAAACATTGCCGTAATAGGTAACCCAAACTGTGGTAAAACTACACTATTCAACGCGTTAACCGGTAGCAAACAGAAAGTAGGTAACTGGTCAGGGGTGACCATCGATAAGAAAATTGGTCAATTTAAAGTGGCTGATCAGACTGTCGAATTAGTTGATTTGCCTGGCACTTATTCTTTAGATGTAAATGCACAAACCCCTTTAGATGAAAAAATTGCGCGTGACTATGCACTCAGTGGTGAATCACAACTGATCATCAATATTCTTGATGCATCAAATCTTGAACGCAATTTATACCTCACCGCTCAGCTGCTTGAGATGAAAGTACCTTTACTCGTCGTGCTAAATATGGTCGATGTGGCAAAACGAAATGGTTTAGTAACGGATCCAAAGGCGCTAGAAAAGCGACTTGGATGCCCTGTGATTGCCTTAAGTGCAAATAATAAAACAGACATTACAGGTTTAAAAGAGTTTATTGCACAAGGACTTAAACTTAAAAAAGTATCAATGCATACCCCTAGTTATGAGCAAAAAATAACGCAAGCGGCCAACAACATTGCAGCCAGTTTTACTGCCAATAATAAACCGATAGAAAACATCGACACTGATTGGTTGTCATTGCGGTTATTAGAGCAAGATGAAAGCTGTTTTGGCTATGCTGATAAACAAACACTGGCAGTGGCAAAAGCTGAATTTGAACAGTTTGCCGATCACCATGAACTTGATGTGCTTTTTGCCAATGGTCGTTATGAGTTTGCCCATCAACTGGCTGAACTTGCTCAAAATACTAAAGGCATCGCCTCTGAAACCATTAGCGATAAAATAGATGCGGTAGTGATCAATCGTTTTTTAGGGATCCCAATATTTTTAGGGATCATGTATTTAATGTTTACTGTTGCGGTAAATGTTGGCGGCGCATTTATAGACTTTTTCGATATTGCTGTAGGCGCGATTTTAGTCGATGGCTTTGGTGAAATATTAACTTCATTAGGCGCACCTGATTGGCTACGCGCATTGCTTGCGGACGGTATAGGTGGTGGTATTCAGCTTGTTGCCACCTTTATCCCGGTGATTGGCTTTTTATACTTTTGTTTAGCCTTTATTGAAGATTCAGGTTATATGGCGCGTGCTGCTTTTATCATGGATAGATTAATGCGCGCCATTGGTTTACCGGGTAAAGCGTTTGTGCCTTTAATTGTTGGCTTTGGCTGTAACGTGCCATCAGTAATGGCAACTCGTACTTTAGAAACCCATAAAGATCGCTTACTGACTATTGCCATGTCACCATTTATGTCATGTGGCGCGCGCTTAAGTGTGTATGCCTTGTTTGTCGCTGCCTTTTTTACCACTAATGGCCAAAACTTAGTATTTGCACTGTATATTTTAGGTATTGTTATGGCGGTATTAACCGGTTTGGTACTTAAAAATACCTTGTTTAGTCCAACGCTTACCCCGTTTATTCTCGAATTACCTGCGTATCATATGCCAACGGCAAAAGGCGTACTTTACAAAGCATGGGAGCGCTTAAAAAGCTTTTGTATGCGCGCCGGTAAAACTATAATTGTGGTGTTTGTTATTTTAAAAATATTAAGCTCCATAGGTACTGATTTTACCTTTGGCAATGACAACACAGATAAATCGATGCTCAGTGAAATTTCAAAAATTGCAACACCGGTGTTTGCTCCTATCGGGGTAGAGCAAGATAACTGGCCTGCCACGGTCGGTATTTTTACTGGCGTATTTGCTAAAGAGGCAGTAGTTGGTACTTTAGATAGTTTATATTCAAATTTAGATGGCGCAGCGGCTGTGAATGAAGAGCCAGTTAATGTCATCGATAAATTGGCTGAGGCGTTCGCGAGTATTCCTGCAAACCTAATAGACGTATTCGGTAATTTACTCGATCCACTGGGTTTAAATGTCACTAATGTGAGCGATCAAAGTAGTGCGGCCATTGATCAAGAAGTGAATGTATCGACCTTCGCAACCATGGAAAACCTATTTAGCAGTCAACTTGCTGCATTCAGTTATTTAGTTTTTGTATTGCTTTATACACCTTGTGTGGCGGTGATGGGCGCTATGTACCGAGAAGCTGGAATGAAATGGATGCTATTTGTTGCAACTTGGTCAACAGGGCTTGCTTACATCACAGCCTCTGTGGTGTATCAAGTGGGTAACTTTAAGCAATCTCCGATGTTTTCGGCATTTTGGTTACTCGGGTGCGCTGTCGTTATTGCATTGGCAATAAGCTCTATGCGGATTTATGGTAATAAAATGGCTGCAAAGAGTCGTTTAATCCCTGTTGTTAATATAATTTAGCGAGTGAATATAGTTTAAAAAAGAGTACCTTGGTACTCTTTTTTTTGTTAATTTTAAAGCAGTTAACAATTCAATGGAGTTAGTCATGACGCCAGCCACACAATTATTAAAAAAACACAAGGCCACTTTTGAGCTGCTCAGTTATGAGCATAACTCAAGTACACATAGCTTTGGTTTAGAAGCTGTTGAAAAGTTAAATCTAGCCGCTGAGCAGGTTTTCAAAACCTTGGTATTTGAAACCAATGAATTGCAGTTAGTAGTGGCAATTACGCCTGTGAGTCAACAAGTTAACTTAAAGCTCTTAGCAAAAGCATGTGGTGTTAAAAAAGTACATATGGCCGCTGCACAAAAGGTAGAAAATAGCACCGGATATATTCTTGGTGGCGTAAGTCCATTAGGGCAAAAAAAACGCTTAGCAACTTACCTCCATAGTAGCGCAAAGCAGTTTGATATTATTTATGTAAGCGCTGGTAAACGCGGCCTTGAAATTGCACTTGATCCCAATACATTAATAAAACTATGTAATGGCAAATTAGCCGACTTTTAGTGGTGATTAACAGTGTTAGTTAACAGTCGATAAGCTTACACTACTTACCTTGCACAAACTTTAACATATCTTTATTTTCCCTCATTTTGTTTCTATTGTTGCTGAGGTTTAATTATTTTAGCGTTTTTTAGTAAAAAAAAATCAACTAAATACATTTCAGCGTACAAGTGTTAGCTCTTTTTATTCAATGGCTTAGATAGCCTAAAAATAAATAAATTGAAAAAACTGTTAAAAAATTGCTTAGAGTAATTGATCTAAACCATTTTTTATGACGTAATGTAGGTATTATTGTCTGGTCGGATGAGTTGATTATGAGTTTACGTACAAAATTAAAAAAAGTATTACCAAGTATTTCTATCACTGAACAAGAAGCCCTTGATGCGGGTGATGTGTGGTTAGAAGGCTCTATTTACCAAGGTAAGCCTGACTTCAACGCACTTCGCGCAGTCCCTGCTGCTGTATTGAGCGCAGATGAACAAGCATTTATCGACGGCCCATTACAAGAGCTATTGGGTATGATCGACGATACAGAAATTCAAAATGGCATTCATTTACCTGAATACATTTTAGATTTTCTGAAAAAGGAACGTTTCTTTTCACTGATAATTCCTAAATCATTTGGTGGTTTAGAGTTTAGCCCTTACGCAAACTCAACTATCGTTGGCACAATCGCCACTAAAAGTTCTGCTGTTGCAGTAACCGTTATGGTTCCTAACTCGTTAGGCCCTGGTGAGTTACTACTGCACTTTGGTACTAAAGAGCAGCAAGCACATTATTTACCACGCCTAGCCAATGGCCGTGACATTCCATGTTTTGCACTCACAAGCCCAGAGGCTGGTTCTGATGCCGGTGGCATTCCAGATTTAGGTACTGTGACTAAAGGCATGTACAACGGCGAAGAAGTACTTGGTCTTGAGATCACTTGGGACAAGCGTTATATCACCCTTGCGCCAATTGCCACCGTACTTGGTTTAGCATTTAAAGTGGTTGATCCAAATGGCTTGCTAGGTGGTAAGGAAAACCTCGGTATTACGTGTGCACTTATTCCAAAAGAGCACCCAGGTGTTGAACTTGGTAATCGCCATGATCCAATGGGGATTCGTTTTTACAACGGTACTACGCGTGGCAACAAAGTATTTGTACCAATGGACTTCATTATTGGTGGGCAAAAGAACATCGGCCGTGGCTGGCAAATGTTGGTTAGCTGTTTAGGCGCTGGCCGTGGTATTTCATTACCTGCATTAGGTGTTAGTTCATCTCAGGTAGCATTTAAAGGTGCGTCTGAATATGCTGCGGTACGTGAGCAATTTGGCTTAGCAATCGGTCAATTTGAAGGTATTCAAGAAAAACTCGCTGATATTGCTGGTAAAACATACCTACAAGAAGCAATGCGTGTACTTACAACCGAAGGTTTAGGCATGGGCTTAAAGCCATCGGTTGTGACTGCAATTGCAAAATATCACATGACTGAAATTGGTCGCGACGTGCTTGACTCAGCAATGGATATTCAAGCTGGTAAAGCAATTCAGAACGGCCCGCAAAATACGTTAGCAAGCGGCTATGTTGCACAGCCAATTGCCATCACGGTTGAAGGCGCCAACATTCTTACACGTAACTTGATGATCTTTGGTCAAGGTGTAATGCGTTGTCACCCATATTTACAATCGATGGTTGAATCAATCCACAGCGAAGATAAAAATGCAGATAAAGAATTTAACCGCATTCTGCGTAAAACAGTGGGTTATAGCGTAGCAAACAGTTTACGTGCATTTCGTTTAGGCGTATTACCATTTACAGCAGGTGCTAATTCACCACTTCCAGAAGTACGTGAATATGAAAAAGCAGCTCATAAATTATCAGCTAAATTAGCAGTATATGCAGATTTTTCGTTACTGGTACTCGGCGGAAAACTTAAACAAGCGGAAATGCTATCAGCCCGTTTAGGCGATGTAATGAGCTTCTTATATGCGGCAATGGCATCAATTAAATATTATGAGCAAAAAGTGGCAAGCAGTGAACGCGAGCAAGCAGCGCCATATTTCCACTACGCAACACGTTTTGCATTACAAAGTGCCGAACAAGCATTGCATAAGTTTTTAGACAACTTCCCTGCAAGTGGCACACGTAAGTTTATGCGTTTTATTACCATGAACTATTCGACTAAAATGCCAAAAATTAGCGATGACTTAATTCGCGAATTAGCTACACAGGCGCAACTTGACACGGCATTTAAAAAGCAAATCACACACTTAGTTAAACCTATTGAAGGTGATGGACATTACATTAACGAGCAAGCGTATAAAGCGAAAATGGGCTGTTTAGATTTACTCGCAAAAGTGAAAAAAGCCTTGCGTGCTAAAACAATCAAATCAGGTATTCGTTTTGCACTTACTCTTGATAATGCACTTGTAGCAAATGTAATCACTGAAGAAGAATACGCTAAACTGATTGATTACAACAAAAAACGTGAACGCGCAATTCGTGTTGATGAGTTTGATTTTGATATGAACTTATTAGACGAAAATGCAAAACCGATAAACCCACTGAAAAGTGTTGTTAATCAGTAATATTTTTTAATTCAACAATGTAAGCGCCCAGAAGTTCGGGCGCTTTTATATTTAAAGCCCATACAGTTTTGTATGGGCTTTTTACGTAATTCGCTACTTGTTCTTAATTTAATGCCTAAGAATTTAAATTAACCATCTTGTTTCGCTTGTTTTTCTATCTCTATTATTTGTTTGTCTATTTGATCGGCTTCAAAGGAGAGTTCTGAGTATTTGCGTATATCGCCGTTACGTTGGGCATGCATTGCTTGTTCTAGTTTTATAGAAAGCTGCTTATGTAACTTTTTAGTTGGGTCTTTCTTAAAGAATGAAAACATATATTACTCGTATAGTAACTGGTGCAGATTGATACGTTTCAATTAATGTATTGGTTTACATTATGTTGAAATAGTAAGCTGGCAAAAGATAATGATTGCTAACATGTAGTTAAGTAGTGAGCTGTGTTGTCTATAAGCGCTTTAATCTTAAAATCTTTATGTCATACTAGGGTCTGTTGACCTTTCAAGGTTAAATTTGCAGCAGTCTGTTTGGTATTTAGGCAAGGCAGAGCCTATGTGGTGTGGTCATTCCCCATAAATAGGCGATAACGCAGCATCAATGCCAAACAGGAGCTGCCCGAAGGGTTCTTCCTAGGGGTAATTAACTCTTTGTTGCTCGGTTTTTACTTAGCCCACTAGGTTACAAACCTCGCGCCGCGATTAAATTGCCCCTAGTTTGAACAAATATTAATCCGCAAAGGTCAACAGACCCTAGGCGCTGGCTTTATGGATATTGGTGCGTATGTCTTTTTATCTGCCATTAATTGGTCTTCATTATAAAAATATTAAAATCACTGAAACAATCACTGCTTTATGGAGTGGCTGTGGTGAAATAGTGCGTTGTCGTTTAGACGGTAAAGTCTGCGTCATTAAAGCGATTAGTGTGCCCGATCACATAAATCATCCGCGAATTTCGCAAACTGAGTTTGCAATTAACCGAAAGCGTCACTCTTATGAAGTCGAATTTTATTGGTATCAGTATTATGCGTCGCGATTACCATCTAGAGCAGGTGCTTTAAGGTGTTTTAATGCCATAGAACATGAGCAGCACAAAGTCTTAGTGTTTGCTGATTTTACAGAGTGTGGCTTTGTAAACGCAAAACCAATCCATACACATGTTACAGCCATTATTAAGTGGTTGGCGAATTTTCATGCTTTTCATTTTCAAGTCAAAGCTGATGGCTTATGGTCGCAGGGGGGTTATTGGCATTTAGCCACTCGACCAGATGAGTATGAGAAAATGGCAGATTGTGCTATCAAGCAACAAGCACACAGCATCGATCAAACTATTAGGGCATGTCCGTATCAAACGCTTATTCATGGTGATGCAAAAATAGCGAATTTTGCTATTAATAACGCGACACTAAATGTTGTCGGATATGACTTTCAATATGTTGGCGCTGGAGTAGGTGTTATTGACGTTATGTACTTTTTGGGTAGTTGTTTAAATGAACAGCAATTACAACAAAGAGCTGATGATTACTTAGCCGACTACTTTAAATATTTTGCCAACGCCATGCACATATTTGATAAAAGCGTATATAGCCATGCTGCTATTAACGAATGGAAAACCTTATGGCCAGTTGTATGGGCTGACTTTTACCGATTTTTAATGGGCTGGAGTCCAGAACACGTAAAAATTAATGCTTATATGCAATATCAAATTACAAAAACAAATTTTGGGGTAACGTAGAATGACGAAACAGATCCGTTGGGGAATGATTGGCTGTGGCGCTGTAACCGAGGTGAAAAGTGGCCCTGCGTATAAAAATACGAAAGGTTTTGTGTTACAAGGCGTTACTCGACGAGATACCGCACTCGCTGAAGATTACGCAAAACGCCATAACGTGCCTATGGTATTTAAAACGGCCGATGAATTGATCGTAAGTTCTGATATTGATGCCGTGTATATCGCAACGCCTCCCGATAGCCATATGGAGCTGGCGCTAAAAGTTGCTGCTGCGGGCAAACCATGTTGTATTGAAAAACCACTGGCGCCTACATTGGCTCACAGTGAAGTTATTCTTGAAGCTTTCAGCAGTAAAAATATTCCCTTGTTTGTCGCGTATTATCGACGTTCTTTACCGCGCTTTAATAAAGTAAAAAGCCTGATTGACACGGGCGAAATCGGCCAGGTGCGACATATTAATTGGCACTTAAGTAAAGCCTCCAGCGAGCAAGATAGATCAGGTGTTTACAATTGGCGTACCGATAAAACTATTGCACCAGGAGGTTATTTTGATGATTTAGCCAGCCATGGTCTCGATTTATTTGGTTACTTATTTGGTGATTATGAACAAGTGAAAGGACTGGCGACAAACCAGCAAAACTTATATGGCGCTTTTGATGCAATCACTGCTTGTTGGCAGCATAAAAACGGTATTACCGGCTCAGGAAGTTGGAACTTTGGTGGTTTTTCTCGTTTTGATGTTGTTACTGTGTACGGTGAAAAGGGCGAGATCAGCTTTAGTGTGTTTGATGAACAAGCAATTACGGTTATTAACGAAAGTGGTCAGCAACAACTAAGTATCGAAAATCCGCCTCATGTTCAACAATATCATGTGCAAAATATGGCGGCGTCATTACTTGAAAATATTACACATCCGTCAACAGGTCATTCGGCCGCACATACTAGTTGGGTGATGGAGCAAATTTTAAACAACTAAATCAGCGTGCGGGTATTGCTACGTTAAAAGCATCTTGCAATGCGCTTAGCATTAGCGCCTGCTCTGGCGGTGCAAATATTTGTGCGTGGCTCTGAAGAATAATTTGCTGGACTGCCTGTGTTTGCAATGCTTGGTCAAATAGCGTAATTGCTTGTTTGCCTAGCTCCGATTTCGAGCATGCAATATAACCAAACACAGCTTGTTGGGTTTTATCAACACTAAGATAACGTATATTGGCGATTCTGGTATCTTCTGAGTGACGCGAAATAAACACCGCACTGTATTCAATAATGGCATCGAACTTATTTTGAAATAACATTTGGCTAAGGCGATAAGCGCTCGTTGTGCCGCCTAAAACCATAAATGATTCGTTATGCTTGGCAATATAGTCATCTATTTTGTGACCATATGAACGTCCTGAAGCAATGCCGATGGTGAGATCATATTTATTTACCGCATCATTTAAACTAATATTTTCAGGTAGTTCTGGATGATTATACACCACTAAGCGATTAGCTGGAAAAGCCATAATTGGGTATGTACTAAATAATGCATTTTCAAGGCGTTCAGGTGTTTTGGTTTTATTGTATAAACACACATTTTTCATTGTGTGCAATTGTTGCCATTCTCTTAATCTACTCGCTGGGATAAAGTTTAACGCGATGGCACCATTGAGCTGTTTTTCAATATCAAGCATAAATCTAGTGGCTATGTTTTGTGAATCGTCATTAATCTGTGGTGCAAAGTCGGTCATTATTTGCACCTTTAATGGTTTTTTAGCCATCGCAAATGAAGGCATTATTGCAAATAAAATACCTATCAGGATCCCAACAGCAAACTTTGACATAAAACCTTTGTGAGCAAATCTTCTATAGCCATTATTATAGTTTAGTTACTTTAAAAAATAATAATAATTGCGTTAAATGAAATAAAAGCACTGTATCAGAGTGATAAAATAATACTTTTATTGCACAGATCATGCTTTTTTAAAGTCTGATGGTTTTTTTTAAGCTAAAATAAGCGCAATTTATTTTTCTTTTAGGCGTTTTTATGACTATTCATGTAATTAATCACCCACTTGTTCAACATAAACTTGGTCTTATGCGAGAGTACGGCATAAGTACTAAGAGTTTCCGTGAGCTTTCGTCTGAAGTCGGTACATTATTAACCTACGAAGCGACTAAAAATTTGCCACTGGAAAAAGTAACAATCACTAGTTGGGATGGTAATCAATTAGATGTTGAGCACATCAAAGGTAAAAAAATTACTGTTGTGCCAATTTTACGTGCTGGCCTTGGCATGATGGATGGTGTTATGCAATTACTGCCTGCTGCAAAAGTAAGTGTTGTGGGCCTGCAGCGTAATGAAGAAACGTTAGAACCAATCCCTTACTTTGAAAAGTTAGTCGGTAAAATTGATGAGCGCTTGAGCCTCGTTATTGATCCAATGCTCGCAACCGGGGGCTCGATGATTGCGACTATCGATATGCTGAAAAAAGCGGGCTGTAAAGAAATTAAAGTGATTGTATTGGTTGCCGCACCTGAAGGGGTTGAAAAAACCCTTGCAGCTCATCCTGATGTAGAGATTTTTACCGCATCATTAGACAGCCACTTAAATGAGAAAGGCTATATAATTCCTGGTCTTGGTGATGCTGGCGATAAAATTTTTGGTACTGTCTAACAGTGGATAACTCTACCTTTTCAATCAAAACAATTTTAACTGGGGCGCAAATGTTATTTGTCGCCTTTGGTGCCTTGGTGTTAGTTCCTTTATTAACGGGGCTTGATCCAAATGTGGCACTTTTTACGGCTGGTATTGGTACCTTGCTGTTCCATTTGGTAACTAAAGGTCAGGTGCCGATATTTTTAGCTTCATCATTTGCGTTTATTGCCCCTATTATTGCCTGCGTGCAGCTATGGGGTGTGCCTGCCACAATGGGGGGCTTAATGGCTGCAGGCGGGGCTTATATATTGTTAAGTCTATTAGTGAAATTAAAAGGTGTAGCTACCCTGCATAAAATATTACCACCAGTTGTGGTCGGTCCGGTGATCATGGTAATTGGTTTAGCACTGGCACCTGTTGCAGTTAATATGGCAATGGGTAAAAGCGGCGATGGTTCAATTCAGTTGATTGCGTATCAACAAGCCATTTGGGTGGCGGCATTTTCGTTGCTAGTGACGCTAATTTTCGCGGTATGGGGCAAAGGTGTATTTAAGCTGATCCCTATCTTAGCTGGAGTCATCGCAGGTTACAGTTTATCGCTATATTTAGGGATCGTGCAATTTGATGCTGTTACTAATGCACAGTGGTTTGCAATGCCAGCTTTTACTTGGCCTGAGTTTAAATGGCAAGCGGTGTTATTTATGGTGCCGGTGGCAATAGCCCCCGCTATTGAACATATTGGCGATATGATGGCGATTAGCCAAGTCACCAATAAAGACTATTTGAAAAAACCGGGCTTACATCGCACCTTGTTTGGTGATGGATTAGCTACTACTGCAGCGTCTATATTCGGCGGGCCACCTAATACCACCTATTCAGAAGTCACCGGCGCAGTTATGCTTACGCGTAATTTTAATCCTAAAGTGATGATGTGGACTGCCATTATCGCCATTATTTTAGCGTTTGTGGCTAAAATGGGTGCTGGTTTGCAAACCATACCAGTACCTGTGATGGGGGGGATCATGATTTTGCTGTTTGGCTCAATTGCTGTGGTGGGTTTAAATTCGTTAGTGAAAAGTGGAGAAGACTTAACGGCTCCACGTAACCTCAGTATTGTGGCACTCATTTTAGTGTGTGGCATTGGTGGTATGCATATCGGTGGCAACGAATTTAGCTTACAAGGCGTGAGCCTATGCGCTATTTTAGGCATAGTGCTTAATTTAGTGTTACCAAAGGCTGATAAGCCAACGTAATATTTTGCACATTCAGCTAATAATTTGCACCAAAATAGCGCATTTAATATGCGCTATTTTTTTAACTAACTAAAAAATATAAAGTTATAAAACTGGTCTAGTAACTGCATTTACCTCATTAACAGTGCCATACTGATCAGGAGCGTTTAATGCAAGAGACAAACATTGTGGATATCACCCCATTTTTAGCAAAACATCAGCTGCCACTCAAATATCAGTATTTGAGTGAACATTATTTCGTCCCACTCGCTGAAGATATTCTCCACAGCAAACCAACCGATCGTCCAATGCTGGTGGCAATCAATGGTTGCCAAGGCTCAGGTAAAACGACATTAGCTGATTTTTTAGTTACTTGGATCAACTGTAATACAGCGTTTAATAGTATTGCGATGTCGATTGATGATTTTTATCACAGCCACGCACATCGTCAACAACTAAGTAAAGATGTACATCCGTTATTTGCAACGCGCGGTGTGCCAGGTACACATGATACAGCACTTATGCAGCAGACTTTTACCGCGTTACTTGCAGGTAAAGTAGGGGTGCCTTTGCCACAGTTTGATAAACAAACCGATGATCCAGTTACGCAAGCGTTATGGCCTACTAATAAACAGCCTGTTGATATCATTTTTTTTGAAGGTTGGTGTGTTGGTAGCATAGCGCAACAACCTTATCAATTACATCAAACAGTTAATCAATTAGAACAATATGAGGATCCTGAAGGTATTTGGCGACGCTGTGTAAATAGTTGTTTAGCGAATGAATACCAAGATATTTTTGCAATGATTGATTATACCGTGATGCTAAAAGCACCGTCATTTGCCGATGTATATGGGTGGCGATTAGAGCAAGAGCAAAAATTACTGTCGCATAAAGGACGAGGCCAAGGAACGTTCGATGAGCAACAATTAGTGCGATTTATTTCTCATTTTGAACGTATTACGCGAGAAAATTTAACTCAGTTACCAGAGCAGGTCGATGCATTACTGAGCTTAGATAAAGTACGTGATATTAGTGCCATGAAACTTCGCGCTGATGATGTTGCAATGCCACTTATTTTCACTGATTTAGACGGTACGTTACTTGATCATAACGATTACCAATGTACTGAGATTGCTCCGTTTTTAAGCCAATTGAGTCGCGCAGGTATCGCTGTAGTTTTTAATACCAGCAAAACGTTTGCAGAGGTAATCGCACTGCAAAAATCACTTGGGTTAAACCAGCCGTTTATTATTGAAAATGGCGGGGCTGTATATATCCCAAAAAATTATTTTTCATTAAAACCAATTGGCTGCGAAGAGCTGGATGAACATTGGCGTTATGCGCTGTCGCCAACCAATAAACAGTTGTACAGTGAATTACTTGAATACGGTAGCGAGTTTAGTGCTTATTACCGTTTGTTCAGTCAATTATCAGCGCAAGAAGTCAGTCAAATAACAGACTTGAGCCTAGCACAAAGCGAACTTGCCCGTATTCGTGAATATTCAGATCCGCTTTTTTGGCAAGGCACAGAGCAACAGCTACTTGACTTTTTAGAAGCAATAAAACCGCTTGGTTATGAAGTGTTAATAGGCGGGCGTTTTATTCATTTAAATCGCAGTACCAATAAAGGTAAAGCGCAAAACTGGTTAGTAGAGCAATTTAAAAAACATTGTCGTCATGCTTTCACCACTATTGCACTGGGTGATAGCCAAAATGATATGGCGATGTTGGATGCCGCAGATATCGCGATTTTAATTAATAATCCTGCCAGTAAAGCCAAAGCAAAATTATCCCACAAACCATGGCGTGTTAGTGAACACCCAGCCCCACAAGGTTGGCTCGATGAAGTAGCAGATCTAAGTGTTATCAAAGCGCAATTAGCGTCTAAACAGGAGCAATCACATGGCTGATTTTTACCAAAATGGCATCATAACAACATTACATAATATTGCCGACCGTCCGCTGGCTGATCTAGAAGCTGAACTCGTTAGCTTTTCAAAACAACGCCCAATGGGCTTGATTTTACCCTCCCTGTACAGTGAACTGGAGGGCCCTGCATTACAAAATATTGTGCAAGAATTGAAACATGTTCCTTATTTGTCGCAAATTACGATTGGCTTAGACAGGGCCGATGAGAGTCAGTATCGTCATGCATTACAATTTTTTGCAGAGCTTGACCAACATCACCGCGTGCTCTGGAACGAAGGGCCACGTTTGCAAGCACTCGATAAAGAGTTGCAAGCGTTAGGCGTCGCGCCGCGTGAACTCGGCAAAGGCCGTAATGTGTGGTACTGCATGGGTTATAAATTGGCAACGGCAAAAGTTGAGTCAATAGCGCTGCATGATTGTGATATTTTAACTTATGACCGTAGTTTATTAGCGCGATTAATTTATCCAGTTGCTCATCCGCGCTTTAACTATGAATTTTGTAAAGGCTTTTACCCTCGTACTGCTGATGGCAAGATCAATGGCCGTGTATCGCGTTTACTCGTTACTCCTTTATTGCGTTCATTTAAAACCATTTTAGGCAGCACTGACTACCTTGAATATATGGATTCATTTCGTTATCCGCTGGCGGGGGAATTTTCGTTTCGCCGTGATGTGCTCAACGATATTCGTATTCCTAGCGATTGGGGCTTAGAGATTGGCGTACTGTCTGAAATGTACCGTAACTACTCACACAATCGCTTGTGCCAAGTAGATATTGCAGATAACTATGATCATAAACACCAAGCGCTGTCACTGGATAATCAAGCGGCTGGCTTATCAAAAATGTCGATAGATATCACCAAAGCGCTGTTTCGTAAGTTAGCCACGCAAGGAGTGACATTTACCACGGAAACCATTCGGTCACTTAAAGCAACTTATTATCGTATCGCACTGGATTTTATTGAAACTTATCATAACGATGCCATGATGAACGGCTTAAAACTCGATATTCATCAAGAAGAAAAAGCAGTCGAAATGTTTGCGCAAAACATTATGAACGCAGGTGAGCATTTTTTACAGTATCCAATGGAAGCGCCATTTGTGCCTAGCTGGAACCGTGTAGCCTCAGCAATGCCTGATGTGTTTGCGCGTTTAGAGGAAGCAGTAGAGCTTGATAATAAAGAGTTTTCATAATAATACTTAAGCAGAGAACTAATTACAGATAAATAATTAAAAATTAGTATAAACAACGGGGTAGGGTAATGAGTAAAGCATTATTTGAACAACGGGTTGAACAGCACCTGACGAGTATATATGAGGGTGTTGACTTATGTATGAGCATTGATGCGCTCGCAAGTATGTTGATCACCACGATGTTAAGAGACGACCCTGTTCGAGACCCTACGCCGCATAAAAACCGCTGGGATCAGCAAGATGTAATTTTGATTGCTTATGGCGATTCAATTATGCGCTATCGCGATGCCGAACAAGCAGTTGCGGTACCGAGTGAACCACCGTTACATACCCTTCATCGGTTTATGAAAAACCAATGTGCGGGAACGATTAACGCGCTGCATATATTACCTTTTTATCCTTATAGCTCTGATGAGGGCTTTTCGGTAATGAACTATGTACAAGTGAATGAATCTCTTGGTAGTTGGGATGATATTCAAGGAATAGCTCAAGATGTAAAGCTAATGGCTGATTTAGTGATCAACCATTGCTCTAGTCGCAGTCGCTGGTTTGAAAACTTTATTCAGGGCAAAGAGCCGGGTTTAAGTTACTTTAAAACAGCTAGCTTAAATGACGATCTATCTGACGTTGTGCGACCAAGAACGTCACCGTTACTTAATACAGTGCAAACGGCTCTTGGTGAACGCCATGTTTGGTGTACATTTAGCCCAGATCAAGTTGACTTAGACTTTGCTAACCCATTAGTGCTTAATGAATTTGTAGGTATTATTCGTCATTACTTGGATAATGGTATAAAGATATTTCGCCTTGATGCTGTGGCCTTTTTATGGAAAGAACTTAATACTTCTTGCATTAATTTACCGCAAACACATGAAGTGATCAGATTACTGCGAACGCTAATAGAGCATGTGGAGCCAAGTGTCGTTATAATCACTGAAACAAACATCCCTAATCGTGAAAATTTATCTTACTTTGGTAATGCCAATGAGGCACATTGTATTTATAATTTTTCATTGCCGCCTTTGTTATTACATACCTTGCTCAGTGGTGACAGTAAAGCGCTCAAACATTGGATGATGAGCATGCCGCCAGCGCAAAATGGTACTGCCTACTTTAATTTTATTGCTTCTCACGATGGAATTGGACTGCGCCCAGCTGAAGGGCTACTCGACGAGGATGAGCTAGGGCAAATGGTTAATACGGTTAGTCGCTTTGGCGGAAAAGTTTCAATGCGCACTGCCAATAATGGCACCAGCTCACCCTATGAACTTAATATTGCGCTATTTGATGCTTTACAAGGCACACACAAAGGCGTGGATAAGTGGGGCTTACAGCGTTTTACCTGTGCTCATGCTATTATGTTTGCCCTCGAAGGCATTCCAGGGCTTTATATTCATAGTTTACTTGGCACCACCAATGATTATGAGCGCTTTGAAAATAGCCAGCATAACCGCTGTATTAATCGTCATCGTTGGCAAGAGTCTGCATTGCTAGAAAAGCTTGCTGATCAATCAAGTCATCATTATCACGTGTTTACTCACATTAATAATTTACTGGCTATCCGTAAACAGCAAGATGCCTTTCACCCAAATGCCACGCAATTTACCTTACATTTAACTGGCGCTTTATTTGGTTTTTGGCGTCAAAGCATAGACCGCAGGCAAAGTGTTTTTTGTGTTTATAACATTAGTGATGAACCGCAGACTTTGCTGTTCGCGGATCTGAATTTAATTGATACTGAGCAGTGGTTTGAACTTATTTCTGCACAGGAGATAAATCAGGGGCAGCAAAGTATTGAACTTGCACCTTATCAGCCGCTGTGGTTATCGAATAGAAAATAGTTAGCTAGTTTAGTGAAAACTGCACTGTTACTGTAAAGGGCTGTAAATCCCCTTTACAGTGTTATTTATTAAGGGCTTTGGCTAGGTTGTCTACTGTAAATGGCTGCGGATCTGTGGCCATTTTACTAAATTGAGCAAAATCAATGTCAGCCAAATCAGTTTCATTTATGTGCTTTACAAGTGATACGGTTTCAGCCTTAAGGTTATTGAAGATGGCCAACGATGAATGATTTAGTGAAGTTCGAGTTTTTTCATTATGATGATCAGCGATATTAATGAGTGCATAGGCGCCTAATAACACATGGCCACCCAATGTTATATCCAACGCTTTGATACCTTTTGGTACAGAGTCCCAATTCATCCCACCAACAATGACCTTATGTGCACTATTGTGCGCTTGTAATGCTCTTTTTGCACCAAACCCAATAGCATCATTGGCGCACCATATAATATTGATCTCAGGAGCAAACTCCATAAATGCTAAGGTTTTTGTGTAACTTTCCTGTTCAGACCAATTGGCAACCTCTTTTCCTATAAAGTTTATATCTTCATGTTGCTCAACAAATTCATCTAAGCCTGCTACACGGTCTATCGATGCGGGCGTTGTATAATCGCCAATAAGGGCGAGTATATTAGCAGGTTGAGTCGATGTTGTTGTGTGTTTAATAAGTAACTGTTGTGCAAGCACTTTTCCTGCAGCATAATTATCCGGTATTACGCTGCCAATAATATTAACGCCATCACGTTGTAACGATATAAATTTTTCGATAGCAGGTCGGCTATATAAAAAATAAATAGGGATATTTCTAGTATTTAATTTTGCTAAGTATTTACTGACAACGCTTTTTTCATCGACCACAATTAAATAGTCAGGATTGTCTTTAATTGCCTGCCTGATAAGCTCTTTCATCAAAATATGATTACGATTCGCGTATTTTATGTGCAAGTTTATATCTAAGTCATCCGCCGCATTGAGCATAATCTTAGATACTTTGAACCAAAAGTTACCGGTTGTATTTATTTCATCAGATGAATCTGCAAACCCGGGATTTACAAAGGTAATGTTTAATTTGGCAAAGCTAGAAGGGCTAATTATTAAACACAACAAGAAAATCAGAAATTGTTTTTTTAATCTTCGCATTCGTTCTAAACCCAAAACACATCTCATCAACAAAAACGAATTCTAACACAAAATTAATTTTCACCACACTTAGAGTAAGGTTATATTCATAGCTGCTGGAGTGTATAATGATTTTTCATCTTTTTTGAGTTGTAACTGTTAGGATTATTATGAAAGTATTTCTGTGTCTTGTGGCACTGCTGTTTGTTCCGAGTTTATTTGCTAACGACGATTTAGATCTTGAAGCCAACATGAAGAATATGGGGCTTGCGTTCAAGCATACTGTTGAAGCAACACAACTACAGGAGTTTAATACCGCGATCGATGAATTTATGATATTGGTTAAGCGAAGTAAAACAGCCACTTTTCACAAAGAGGCTGAGCAGTCACTGCAAGGTTTAGATAAAGTGATCGCAAAAGCTGAACTTGCAAAAAAATTAGCAAATGAGCAAGGACTCGATGCAGCCAAAGGACCGTTAAAAGCCATTGATGGGCTACGTAAGCAATATCACAAACTGCATGAGCCACCAGGATTTTGGGAGTTGTTGTTCGGTAAGTAATGTTAGATTGTATTTAAGTTTAGCCTTAAAGACTGTACGCCTATATCAATGCGTACAGTCTGTGATAGTTGTTTATTTTCTTCCTTTCTTTTTCATACCTTGAACTGCTTTAAAGCGTGGATTGTCTTTACAGATCACAAAAACGCGTCCTTTGCGTTTGACAATTTGACATCCCGGGCGGTTTTTAGCACTTTTCAATGAACTCAAGACTTTCATGATTATTTGCTCCCTAAGTTTTTAAAGCGGCGATTAAACGCAGCAACTCGACCATCTGTTGCAACAGATTTTTGCTTACCGGTATAAAATGGATGTGAGTCACTTGATACATCAATAGGTACGTAAGGGTATGTTTTGCCATCTAACTCAACGGTACGATCAGTTTTAATTGTTGAACCAATAATAAAGTAGCTATCGGCGGCCGTGTCATGAAAAGCAACCGTTTGGTAATCAGGGTGAATATTAGGTTTCATAAATAGCCTTTTACTGGAAATTAATGTTATGTGATATTATCACTATAATTTATAGTAAATAAGAATTCTTTGCAAATACTATTTTTGAGTTGTTGGTAAAGTAGCTGATTTGATGTTTATTCACACAAACAAGTTAAAAAATCAGCAGTTGATTTAAAAAAACTAGCTATTGGGAATTAGCCTGTTATAAATAATAAGTAATCAAGAATAGGAGTCAGATTATTATGAGTGGATCAGCCCAGCAACAGCATAGTAGTGAACAAAGTCAGGAAATAGATCAGGGCGTCATGGAGACATTACGTAGTCGTGATCATAGTGTCCTAGCACAACAAATAGACCCATTAAGCTGCACCCATAATGACATTGTTGAATTGCTTGCACAGTATTTGGCATTAAGTGATCAAGAAGATGATGAAATTTTTGATGCCTGGTTTGATGGCCTTAGTAAAGCGCAACATACGGTTTTAAAAGTATTTGAAGTATATCGCGGTCAGTTTGAGCATCAATAGTAACTTTTGCATATTGGATAAATTGGCTCTGAGTTAATCTTTATAAGGCAATTTGCATTTCTTGCTATTATTGCTAGTCCAAATGCTGCACATACTCAGCTTGTTAGTAGGCAAGGTGTAAAGTTAAGATAGCTTGAGCTTATTTTAATGCACCTTCGCAGCAGAGCGCGACAAAGAACAAAACCAGTACGGTATCACATAGACCATTTCGACAGCGTAACCCCTTGGACAATAAGCGTGATCTAATGGTGGATAATGCGAAAACAATTACAAGCAGCAACAAGTTTTAACGAAAAGAGTTGGGTGTTGTTTGGTGGTTATCTGAGCCATCGAATAAAAACCAGTGAAAATGACGAATAGCTCTCTATTTTTGATAGGTAGAAAAATGCCAAAAACGTACCTTCAAGCGTAAATCGTTTCTGCCCCAAAACGAGTTAACGTAAATGCTCTAAGGGCGGCTTTGAGCGATTACCGGTCAGTCAGGGGAATTGGCACTGGCTAAGCGATACTAAGAGGAAACCTTCCCCTTTTCCACATGTTTAAACAAGCTTCAGTAAGAATAATGTATAGAGCTGGTAATAACTTACACTATTTGCTATTAGTATAAGTTCATAAAATAAGGACGTTTTCGCACTAAAATACGGAAAGCGTCCTCTGATAAAGCTGTTAGTTCCCAAGGATAGTTCATCATCATATGGAGTTTTAATGATCACTAATTTACCAGAACCGAAAGAGTTCAAATATTTAAGTATTCAATATTTGGCTCAAGCGATTGATCATATATTTAAAACCGAACTAGCAATCTATCCAGGAGCTTTATTTTCGGGTTTTGGTGATATAGATGAAGAGTGGGATAGCAGGCAAGGAGTACTTGGTAACTCTTTAATAATGCTCTTCCTTAGTGTTGAAAATTTTTTCAAATATGAAGTTAGTAGACAAGGTCCGCACGATCTTTTAACAGACGAATCAAGAGAAAAAATTAATTCTCCAGAATCGTTCGACTTTGAAAATTTATACTTGTTAGGTCTAGATGAACTTATCTCAAAGTACCAAAAAATTGATGGTAAAAGTCTATCTTGTTCAGCTTTAACGATGCTAGAAAAGTTAAGAGTCAGCAGGAATAAGTTCACACATGGCTTGCACAGAGAACTTATTGAACCAAGTTATATTGTTGAAGTTATCGCAGAGTTTTTAACAGTTATATGGACACCAACTTGGATATCAGAGTTTAGAGAGGTTATGTTAACTGAGCCTTTATACGGTCTATTTAATGAAGATGAAGAAAACATGCAACTTCTTCAGTATTATAAGTTTTTTGAAGACTATTTATCAAAGAAAAAATTTAAAAAGCTTATTGGAATGCCATTAGAAGGAAGGCGCTATCTATGTCCTCATTGTCAAGAAAACGCAATTGAGTCGGGAAGCGTCATTGACGCAAAATACGCATGTTTAGAGCCAAACCAACCTGATACTACCGAAGTTTATTGTTGGCTATGTCATGGGTATGCTGAGATTGAAAGAGAGTCTTGCCAAGAGAAACCATGCCCTGCTAATGTGATCTATCCAACTGACTCTTATAAGTTGCATATTAGTAATATTTGTCTTACTTGTGGCTGTGGACAAGGCAAATAACAAAACCTTAAAGTTGGATTCGTAATAGTTGGCTCTGCTCCGCTTCACATTTTAGCCGACAATTATCAGCCCCTTATTGGGATGTTGCCAATGTCCGCTCATGGCACAGAGCTGTCCTTCGTCTCTAACGAGTTTATGTCCAAAAACGCGCTAGAGTGGCCATCTGCATCGCGCTCAAAGTACTCATTCAGTAAGTTTGGTTACACTACTCTTAAAAATCATCATATTGCGGTTACATTTATGCAAAACTGTGATGTGGCACTATTGTTTTTCCTAAAACCTAAAACCTAAAACCTAAAACCTTTTTTTCTTCACTTAATCGATAAATCATATTTAAGCACCAGTGCATCAATATAACGGGCACGAAGGGTATGTTGTTTTTCGTGTTCGGCACCATGACTAAGCGCGCGATTTAATAGTTTTAAAGCAGGGTGTAATTTGCTTCGCTCTGCTTGTGTGAGGTTTGGCTTTGTGCGTAATTCGGTTATATCATCTACAACTAAGCGACCAATATCAACGGCGGCGATTTCTTCAATTAAGCCATTTTGAGTTAGCACACCGTATTTACTGCATAAAAATTGTTGCCATACTTGTTGTAGGTGCTCTTCTAATTCACAACCAAATAGCTCTTCGTTAAATTCAAATCCTTGTTGAGCTAACTTCGTTAAACTTGCACTGTATTGCTGTGCAAAGTAGTTGAAGGCTTGACTGGATGAATCAATTTTTTGCTTGGCTAAGCCTTGTCCCCAGTTAACGCATCCTCTTGGATAGAAGTCGTCGTATTCTTCGCATTCATATAAACCAGAGTAAGAGCTACAACTAAGCTGATTTTTAATACAGTAACTGGGTTTTGGAAATAACCCGTTTTGTTGCCAAATTGCAAGAGTATCTTCATCGATTGCTAAGGCATGACAAAGCTCTTCGCTGTGATAAAAATGGGTTGCTAAAAATCGTGATAAACGCATAAAAGTGCACTCAAGGTTAGAAAATAAATATACTGTTTATTTATACAGTTGTTTATTTTGGACTAAGCACCTCAACAACACAAGTAATTTAATTAATTAGTTATGCAACACTCGGAAAACGCCTGCTTTTATGTTACAACTACGGCAAGTTTTTTTAAGATTAATTTTTTATGCGCACCCTAGAACAAATTAAACAAGCAAGCCTCATCACAGCAATTAAAACGCCTTATTTAGCCAGTGGTGAAATTGACTTAGCCACCTATGATTATTTAGTTGAACAGCAAATCGCCGCCGGTGTTGATGGTATTGTGGTCGGTGGAACCACAGGTGAAGGCCAGTTAATGAACTGGGAAGAGCATTTAATGCTGATTGCGCACAGCGTTAATAAGTATGCCGATAAGTTGGTGATTGTTGGTAACACTGGCAGTAACAATACCCGCGAAGCCGTTAAAGCGACTGAGTATGGCTTTGCCAGCGGTATGGACGCAGCACTACAAATTAACCCTTATTATGGCCGCACATCGATTGCCGGTGTAATTGAACACTTCAAACGAGTGCTGGCAATTGGTCCTGCGTTTATCTATAACGTAGCAGGGCGCACGGGGCAAGATTTAACCCCTGATATAATTGAACCGTTAGCACAACACGAAAATTTTATAGGTGTTAAAGAGTGTGGTGGTAATGAACGCATTGAGCACTACGAGCAACAAGGCATTGCTTGTTGGTCTGGTAATGACGATGAAGCACATGATGCTCGCCATACTTATAAAGCGCATGGCGTGATCTCGGTAACCTCTAATTTAATTCCTGGCTTGTATCGTCAATTAATGGACAGCAAAAGCGATGCGCTGAACGCGTCATTACAGCCTTTGATCAGTTGGTTGTTCTGTGAGCCAAATCCAATTGCAATTAATACTGCATTGATGATGACAGGTGCAGTCAAGCCTGTATTTAGATTACCTTATGTGCCATTAAATGAGCAGCAGCAAGCGCAAGGGGTTACGTTGATCAATCAACTTGATGATGTTGCTGTTGTAGGTGGCTCTAAAGCCACACCATTAAATTTAGAAAATACAATTATTCTGCCATAATTTAGTTTGGGCTTTAAAAGATCGCCAACCATTGTTGTTATTGCTTAGCAAAGTATGCTTTGAAAAGGTCAAACACAAAAATGGCTGTAGAAGAGAAAAGGTAATTCTAGTTGGTTTATATATTTAAAAACTAACTGTTTGCCTTAAATTGCTGTATAATTTGCGACCCTTGATAATGTGGCCGCAGGTTATACAGCATGAATTTTAAATCTTTTAGTTTTGCCCCTGAACTTCTTCAGGCGTTAGATGAACTTAACTATCACACCCTTACGCCCATTCAACGTAATGCTATTCCAGCAGTACGTAAAGGCAAAGATGTTTTAGCCAGTGCCCAAACAGGCACCGGTAAGACAGCTGCTTTTGCTTTACCAATTATTCAAAAATTATCTGAAGTTGAATACACAAAAACTAATGCACCACGTGCCTTAGTGCTAGCACCAACCCGTGAGCTTGCAGAGCAAATTGCAAATAATTTTACTGATTTTGCAAAGTACACCAAGCTTAAAACTGTGAGTTTATTTGGCGGTGTTAGTACGGTAGGTCAAGCTAATGGCTTAAAAGCGGGTGTCGATATCGTAGTCGCAACACCGGGTCGTTTACTGGATCATATTCGTTTAGGTAATCTAAGCCTTGCTGACGTACAACATCTTGTGCTCGATGAAGCTGACCGTATGCTTGATATGGGCTTTATTGGTGATATGCAAACAGTGATCAATGGCTGTGCTGAAGATCGCCAAATTTTGTTGTTCTCTGCAACATTCCCAGCGGCAATTAAACAGTTTGCTAGCAAAGTACTCAAGCAAGCTGAAATTGTCCGTGTTGATCAAACCAACAGCACTGCTGCAACCGTTCATCACGTGGTTTATCCAGTTGAAGAGCGCCGTAAACAAGAGCTGCTTTCTGAATTGATCGGTAAGAAAAACTGGCAGCAAGTGTTAGTGTTCGTCAACATGAAAGAAACGGCTGATGAGCTAGTTAAAGAATTAAACTTAGATGGTATCCCGGCTGCTGTGTGCCATGGTGATAAAACCCAAGGTAACCGTCGTCGTGCATTAAGTGATTTCAAAGCGGGTAAAGTACGTGTGCTTGTGGCTACAGAAGTTGCCGCTCGCGGGATTGATATTGATGACCTACCACGTGTAATTAATATTGACTTACCATGGCTTGCTGAAGATTACGTACACCGTATTGGTCGCACAGGTCGTGCCGGTAAACAAGGTCAAGCAATCTCATTTGTTAGCCGCGAAGAAGAAAATATGTTGTTTGAAATTGAAACCTTAATCGGTCAAAAAATTCAGCGTGAATACTTGCCGGGTTATGAAGTAAGTAACCGTGAAGTACTGATTGATAAAATTGGCAAAAAACCATCGCATTTGCGTCGTAGCCATTCAAATAAACCATCAGGTCAAGCAACTGGTGAAGCGCGAGCTAAAAACCGTTCACGTATCTCAAACGTACGTAAAACCCTCAAAGGTGCCAAACTTTCGTTAAAGAAATAATGGTATAAGTTAAGTCATTAACACCAAAAAGCCTCAATAAATGAGGCTTTTTTGTGAACAGTGAAAAACTACTTAGCTATTTTTCTCAAGCATAGATAACGCTAATGCTTCAGCGGCCTTTATACCGTCAATGCCTGCGGAAAGAATACCACCTGCATAACCCGCACCTTCACCGGCAGGGTATAGGCCTTGGGTATTGATACTTTGCATGCTTTTATCTCGTTTAATGCAAATTGGTGATGAAGTACGGGTTTCAACGCCAGTTAATAAGCCATCGTTTGATGAAAAACCACGAATTTGCTTATTAAATGCAGGAATTGCTTCACGAATGGCATCAATTGCATATTTAGGTAACACATTTGCTAGATCAGTGAGTTTGATACCTGGTGTGTATGAAGGCTTTACATCGCCTAAGTCACTTGAATCTTTACCTTTTAAGAAGTCGCCAATTAACTGTGCTGGTGCATCGTAATTACTACCACCTAGTTCAAAGGCTTGCTCTTCTAGTTTTCGCTGCAGATCAATACCGGCTAATGGATGACCTGGGAAATCTTCTTCAGGAGAAATCCCCACAACAATGGCACTGTTAGCGTTGCGTTCGCTGCGAGAATACTGACTCATGCCATTCGTTACCACGCGACCTTCTTCAGAGGTTGCTGCAACCACAGTACCGCCTGGGCACATACAAAAACTGTAAACAGTACGGCCGCTGTGACAATGGTGAACCAGTTTGTAATCTGCAGAGCCAAGAATCGGGTTACCAGCATTATCACCAAAACGGCATTCATCGATCATAGATTGTTTGTGCTCAATTCTAAAACCAACTGAAAACGGTTTTGCTTCAACGTAAATCCCTTTATCGTATACCATTTTAAATGTATCACGTGCGCTGTGACCTACCGCAAGCACAACATGACGGGTATCAAGTTGTTCACCGGAGGATAATTTCAGTCCTGTTACTTGGCCATCATCAAGTAGGATGTCATCAACGCGGGTGCTAAAACGAATTTCACCGCCGAGCGCTTCAATACTTGCACGCATTTTTTCAATCATCGTAACCAGCTTAAAAGTACCAATATGCGGTTTGCTGACATACATAATTTCTTCTGGTGCGCCCGCAGCTACAAATTCAGTGATTACTTTACGACCATAATGCTTTGGATCTTTAACTTGGCTGTAAAGTTTTCCGTCAGAGAATGTTCCTGCGCCGCCTTCACCAAATTGCACGTTTGACTCGGTATTTAGAGTACGTTTTCGCCAAAAACCGAAAGTGTCTTTGGTACGTTCACGTACTTCTTTACCACGTTCTAAAATAATGGGTTTAAATCCCATTTGCGCCAGTATTAAACCAGCAAACAGTCCACAAGGGCCAAAGCCTATTACCACAGGACGTTCTTGAATTGTTGCTGGTGCTTGAGCAACAAATTTATAGCTGGTGTCAGGGGCTGGTTTTACATGTTGGTCTTTAGCAAACTGAATTAATAATTGCGCTTCATTATCAACCTCAATGTCGAGGGTATAAATAAGTAAAATGGCGGTTTTTTTACGGGCATCGTAACCACGTTTAAAGACATTAAAGCTATGGAGTTGGCTGTTATCAATGCCAAGTTTAGTTATAATTGCTTGCTTTATGGCATCTTCGCCATGATCAAGTGGCAGCTTAATTTCTGTTAAACGTATCATATTTAGTCTCTGTTAGGTGTCTTAGCAGTCGCTGACGCGAGTTGCTCACAATAACGGACTATTTTACGTTAATTTATGCCTCGATGGCAGCGATTATTTATTGTATTTTGGCTGTGGTTGGGTATGATCTCCAGCTGTATTAAGATATGTTAGGCAAACGTTAAAATGGCATTTGTAGTCACTGAAAACTGTATAAAGTGTAAATACACTGACTGTGTAGCAGTGTGTCCAGCAGATGCGTTTTATGAAGGCCCTAATTTCTTGGCGATCAGTCCGATTGATTGTATTGATTGTGGTTTATGTGTTCCAGAATGCCCCGCTGAAGCAATTTATCAAGAAGATGAATTACCTGATTCGCAACAAGAATTCACCGAACTGAATGCCGAACTTGCTCTTATTTGGCCGCGTATCACTGATGTAAAACCAGCCCCTGAAGATGCCGATACCTGGAATGGTGTGGCCGATAAATTAAAGTTAATTGAGACCTAAAATCTCAGCTTTTTGTCTTGATTAGTTAATTAAAATAACATTTTTACAATCAAACTATTAACAAATGTACCTGCGTGAATTACAATTGCTACTTAACTTACTCATCCGAGTAACTGAGTATTAAATGGATGTTTATGCAGTATATAAAATTAATAACGTTACCTGTCTGGGTTTTAGCTTTCGCTTTATGTAGTACGTTTGCACACGCTGAGCAACAACAATTTAGTTTAGCGCACATTGATCAAGGTATTGATCTTGATGGTGAGTTGAGCGAACCGCACTGGCAACAAGCCACTTTAATCCCTTTACGCTATCAAAATGAACCCAACGAAAAAGGCATACCACCTGTAAAAACAGACGCTTATATCTATGAAGATGGCAACTATTTATATCTTGGTTTTGTTGCTTATGATAATGATCCCAGTCAAATACGTGCAGCACTTCGAGATCGCGATACATTATGGTCGGATGATAATGTCGCATTGATGATTGATACTTTTAACGATGAGCGAACAGGTTATGAGTTTTACGTAAATCCACTCGGTGCACAAGGTGATATGCGCATGACCGATACCGATGGCTGGACTGAAGACCCATCGTGGGATGCGATTTGGGACAGTGCAGGGCAAATAACTGACCAAGGTTATACCGTAGAGATGCGCATCCCGTTCACTGCATTGCGTTTTCCTAAAAATAAAGCCGATATGACATGGGGGTTTGCGCTGTGGCGTAATTATCCTCGAGATGTTTTATATCAATTATCCAATGTAGGTTTTGACCGCGACGTGAAATGCAGTTTTTGCCAGTTTGATAAAATAACAGGCTTTAATGCCATGGAGCCGAGCAAAAATATTCAATTAACACCGACCTTGACCGCTCTTCGCAATGATGTGAAAGAGGCTGTACCAGGGGATTGGCAAAATGGTGATATTGAGACTGAAGCTGGACTCGATTTACGTTGGGGGATCAGCCAAGATGCGGTTATTAATGCCACAATTAATCCCGATTTCTCGCAAGTAGAGACCGATAGTTTAGAGTTGGATGTCAATACCACATACTCTATTTATTATGCTGAGAAACGCCCGTTCTTTTTAGATGGTGCATCGTATTTCAAAAGCAGTTTATTTGAGCTTTTATATACTCGTACAATTGCCGAGCCTGAAATTGGCGCCAAAATAACCGGTAAAACAGATGCACATAGTTATGCTTTTATGTATGCCGATGATGAAAATACCAGTCTTTTTTTACCGACTAACCAAGGTTCTGGCTTTGCTAATTTAGCTGAAAAATCAAAGTCAGCGGTTGGCCGATATCAATACGACATTGGCGAGCAGGGCACTATTGGGGTGATGAGCACCCACCGTGAAGCGAATGACTATCACAATACCGTACTGTCGGTAGATGGTAGTTATTGGTTTAATCAAACAGATAGTGTGTTGTATCAAGTTGCTACCTCTGATACTAAAAACTCCGCTTTTTTAACTGATAATTATGGCTTGGAGAAAAATCAATCTGATCAAGCTTATAAGATCGAGTTTGCTCGCGAGAAACGGGATTATAAGCTACTTGCCAGTTACGAAGATATTGGTGAGGATTATCGTACCGATGTTGGCTATCAAGGAAAAGTAGATTATAAAAAAGTGTTACTAGGCGGCGGGCAAACTTGGTACTTAGATGCAAGTGAGATGATAACCGAATATTCTTATAATGTTGATTGGGACAAAACCTGGGCGCAAGATGGTAGCTTGCTTGAAGAAGAGTACGAAGGGTATATTTTTTTAAAAGGCCAATTACAGTCATCCTTAGAGTTTGGTTTGATCCATCGTAATGAGAGCTATAAAGATGATTTTTATAATCAAAATATCGGCTTTATTTATGGTGGTTTTAACCCAAGCAAAGATTTACGTATTACGCTCTATAGTGAGTTTGGTAGTAAAATAGATTACAGTAATGAGCAGTTAGGTGATTTATTTACTCTAGAGCCAGAACTTACCTGGGACATCAATGATCATTGGCAACTACAGCTTGAGCACAGTTATAGCCGTTTAGATAACCCACAAGGTGAAAATGTATTTACAGCGAATCTAACCGATTTACGAATTTATTATAAATTTAATATGCGCTCGATGCTGAAACTGATTTTACAGTTTGAAGATATCGACCGAAATCAAAATGCTTATTACTTTGCTGTAAATCACATCAACCGAGATTATGGCAGTCAGCTTGTTTACTCATATAAAATTAACGCACAAACATTATTTTACTTGGGTTATTCAGATAAAGGCTATCAAGATGACTCATTAAAAAGTATAGAACGCGATCAACGTACTTTCTTTACTAAATTAAGTTATGCATGGCAGCTTTAAATTACATTTTAAAAAAGCCCTTAGTATTTAACTAAGGGCTTTTTTTATTGCTATAAATTACGAAAATATGCATCAACAAACTGTTGTTGGTTTGGTGCTTTTGGCGCTGTAGTAAATTTGATTAATGAGTCGGTATGACGCAGTTTTAGTTCATTACTAAATTCACAATCAACCTGATTAAATTGTTGTACTTTAGCTTTAAATTTAGCTGATTGTTGGCATTGCTTTGCTAATGAGTTGGCTACTTGTGCACAATATGCGCCAACGGCATAAGTTTGTAAGGTTTTATCATCAAGTGCTTGCCAATTTACTGAGGTGGCTATGTCTTTCTCACACTGTAAATTTAGCTCTTTACTAGCGTCAGTAAGTGCGATTTGTGATTGTTTAATTGCATTATCGCGATCAAACTTAGCTAGTTTTAACTGAATACCTTGCTCAAGTTGGCTTATATATTGTGCATAGGTATCTTCGCTTATTCCTTTTGCTCGCTTATCTTTTAGTTCACTCAAATAAATTGCTTGGCGGCTATTTGGCAAATATAGTGTGTAGCTACAACAGCTATAACCTTGCTCTTTCGTGACGAGTGCTCGCTGTTCCCCGTCAAACGTGTATTTGTAAGCTTGTATACTTCCGTGAGGTTTCAGAGCGGTTAAAAAAACCACTTCGTCAATAGGACTATTTACCCCAACGACTTTGACCAATGCTTGGCTGTTATCAAGGGTATTAATAATAGTCACTTGCTCGCCACTTGATGACTCAAGTACAAGAGGATATTTTTGTAATTCTATCGCGTAGCTACAAGTGCAGAATAAACTGAGTAACAGAAAGATATTTTTCATTGTTAAATCCATTTAAAGTTAAACAAAATAGTTAAACATTTTAACATAGCTAACGTGTTATTTTAATGCTCTTTTATTTTATAGGTTGCTATGGCGTCTCTTACCACAGGTTCAAGACCTTGTAAGCCCCATTGCTTACCTGTTTCAATCGCTTTTTCAATTGGTTGGTTAAGCTCTATTGCGTTATAAAGTGCAATCAGTGCACCAACTCGGTTACCACTTGCACAATGCAGTAATGTTGGGCTCTCAGATGCTTGCGCTAATAATTGCTGCAGCTTTTTTGCATTTTCAATATTGATATCGGCTCTTGATGAAATGGGCAGTGAAAAGTATTGCAGTCCTAAATTGGTCACTAAAGCCTGTTCATCCCAATTATTTTCCCCATCCCCGCGTAAATTAATCACATACTTTATACCTTGCTTTGCAAGCTGCTGAAATTGCTCTTTAGAAGGTTGTCCTGCAGTATAGATGTGTTGTTGCGGGTTCGCATAATTAGTTAATGCAACGGACTTTATATTTACTGATGGGAGTGGCTGCGCATAACTTGTTATGCTGATCAAAGAACATGCTAAAGTGATAATAAAAAATACTATTTTCATAATTTTAGATCTCGTTGAAGTTGCTAGTAATGTGGCAATTGTATAAGTAGTTACTATTATTAAAGCAGATAGTTTAGTTTTTCAAACAGGTTAGAGTTACTCAATAATAATGCCAGCAACAGCTGGCATTATTTATCGGTTATTAAGGTGTGTAATAAATTGGTGAGCCAGGCCCTACTGGCAGACCAAATACAAACACCCACAAATAAAACAGAGCAACCCAACCGACAAAGAAAATCATACTATAAGGCAGCATGGTGGCGACTAAAGTGCCTATTCCCATGTCTTTTTTATATTTAGTGGCAACGGCGAGGATCAAGCCAAAGTAACTCATCATTGGGGTGATCAAGTTCGTGACAGAATCACCAATCCGATAAGCCGCCTGAATGGTCTCTGGCGCATAGCCAATCAACATGAGCATAGGTACAAATATTGGCGCAGTGATTGCCCATTGTGCAGATGAAGAACCTAAGCTTAGATTAACTAATGCACACATTAATATAAATAACACAAATACTTCAGGACCAGTCAGATTGAGGGCTTGTAACATAGCAGCGCCATTTATAGCTAAAATAGTCCCTAAGTTAGTCCATTTAAAGAAGGCAACAAACTGCGCGGCAAAAAATACTAATACAATGTACATGCCCATTGAGCTCATACTTTTGCTCATTGCGTTGATCACGTCTTTATCATTTTTCATGGTGCCTACTACACGGCCATAAACGAAACCTGGTATACCAAAGGTAATAAAAATAAATACCACAATCCCTTTAGAAAAAGGCGAGTGGGCAAATAAGCCTGTTTCAGGATGGCGCAAAATGCCATCTGCAGGCACGATTGTCCAAGCAAGTAGTAGTGATACTAACAATAAAGAAAATCCAGCCCATTTTAAGCCTGATTTTTCTTTAGCAGTTAAGCCTTCTATATTATTCTGCGCCAGATCAGCACTGGCATCGTCGGGGTTGTATTTTCCAAGGCGGGGTTCAACAATTTTTTCAGTAACGATGGTGCCTAATACGGCAATCAATAAAACTGAAATCATCATAAAATACCAGTTTGCTTCAGCGCCAACTTGGTAAGTTGGATCAATCATTTGTGCTGCCGGAGTCGTAATACCTGCAAGCAATGGATCAATCGTACCTAACAATAAATTAGCACTGTAACCACCTGATACACCAGCAAAAGCCGCGGCTAAGCCGGCTAAAGGATGACGCCCTAAACTATGGAAGATCATTGCGGCTAAAGGGATTAATACAACATAACCAAGTTCAGATGCGGTATTAGATAATATAGCGGCAAATACCACCATAAAAGTAACTAAGCGTTTTGATGCCCCCATTACCATGCCACGCATTGCAGCAGATAATAGCCCTGAATGTTCGGCAACGCTGACACCTAATAGTGCAACAAGCACAGTGCCTAAAGGGGCAAAACTAGTAAAATTAGTAACAAGACCGGTGACGATACGTTGTAAGCCTTCAGCACTTAATAGACTCATAACTTCGATAACGCCGTCAGCTTCACGACCTGCGGAGCCAATTGGGCGAGGATCAATTGCAGTTAATCCAAACCAATCAGCAATACCACTGAAAACAATAATGGCCACACAAAATAGGGCAAACAAGGTGATTGGGTGGGGTAACATATTCCCCAAAAACTCAACAGAGGCTAAAAATCGGTTAAATAATCCCGATTGTTTTTCTTCACTCGATGAGTCGGCAGTGTCGACGGCTTTTGACATAGCAAGGCTCTTAAAATTTAAAATTTCCGCAATCTATCATTTTTAAGCATTATTATCATCAATAAACGGTGGTTTACCAGATGGGTACGATAAACTGTCAATTAGGCTATAGAATTCCTTTGAAAAGTAATGGATAGCGACGTAATCGCTGGCCAATATAGTCATCCGCTAAGATTTGCTGACAAATATCTTCAATATTATCAGAAGCTTCAAACACCCAGTCGAATCGTTCGATTGCAGTTAAAAATCCTCGCTTCAGGAACCGTTGTTGCCGATACTCCTCAAGATTACCTTTAATTATGGCAAGCTTACTTTCATCGTCGCGTAATTCTTGCACAACCTTGGCTATAAAATCTGTATGTTGGTTGTGCTTGTTAGCTGGGCGAATGCGGGGTTTGCTGTTATACACAATTACACCTCATTGATTATATTTTCCAGCTTTTTAAGGAAGTCATCTTTATGCTTCTCATGTTCATAATCGAGATGATAGGTGTTGTGAAAACCAAATCTGAGCAATACGCAACTGCCTTTAAGATAAATGGTATAACCATCAATATCTGAAAATGCGGTTAATCCTTTATAGTGTTTCCCTTCATTATTTATCTCACCATGTTGGATGATCTGCTCATAGACAGCTAATATTTGTTTTCCTTCGATGTCATTTTTCATCACTACTCCAAAAGTTGCTTTGATAATTAAATTGATACGAAACCTAACTCTATTTAGTTTATACCATGTAATGATAAATGATCGAAAAGTTCACCGATGTCGCAAAATTACAATCTGCTGAGAAAGCGACCATGCTAAGGTGAATTTATTTTAGGGATAACAATGATGAAGTTTAAATATATTAAGCTGTTGTGGGTCTTTTTGTACTTTTCATGCAGTCAACATTTGTTAGCAAATGAGTCAAATTTGGTTTTAAAAAACAAACAGGGTGAACTGTTCGAGCTGAATAAAATCGTTGGCAAAAAGCCTGTGTATTTAAAATTTTGGGCGACTTGGTGTAAACCGTGTATGGAGCAAATGCCACACTTTCAGCAGGCCTATGAACAGTATGGAGATACAATTGATACAATAGCGATTAACATTGATCTAAATGATGATCCTACTGCTGTTGCAGCTGTTAAAAAAGAGTTTAATTTAACCATGCCGATCATGAGTGATCATACCGCAAAAGTTGCTCAGCATTATCAATTTATAGGCACTCCTTTTCATGTATTACTCGATAAAACGGGCAAAGTTATTTTTCAAGGCCATGAAGCAGATAAAGCACTTGATAATACACTGCGATTATTATCACATGACGGCGTGGTGGCAAAGCCACGCTTGTTAGATGAAGGTAATAAGCAAGCTGCGACTGCTTTAGTTATTCCAGAGTTTGGCTTAAAAGCAATATTATATACGGCAACGTGGTGTGATTGGTATTTAGCTGATACTCGCCCGAAGATGGCAACAAACTGTGCCGCAGCTCAAAAGCAAATCAATCGATTAACCAATCAGGGAATTGATACTGAAGCTAGGGTTAGCCAATTATGGACAGATCAAGCAGCTGTTGATGAATATATCGAAAAATTTAAAGTCATACATCCGGTGTACATTGATCACGGTAATGATTTATTTATTGATAATAAAATCAGTAGTGTGCCTACCTTGGTCATTTATAAAAATGGACACATGGTTAATCGTATCAGCGATTTTTCTAGCCCTGTAAATTTGCAAAGTAAGTAATAATTTGCTTTGAAAATGAGCAAATCTAGCCTATCCTCTAGGCTCATTCATCAGTGAGCTTAGAGCATGATAGATAAGGCGTTATTACTTAAAACTCGCGAGTTATCAGATCGATTAATCGCCCTACAAACCCCGATCCGCATCTTAGATGCGATAAATTGGGATAAAAGCATAAAGGAAGAGTTTTTTAGACAAAAATGTCAAAAAAACCCACTGGTTGATAAAGCCTATTATCAGCAACGGGATCTAGGTTTTGTACCTAGCGAGCTACGCCAAGCATTTTCTGATCTAAACCGTAATATCATTAGCCAGCTTGGGCAACTCAATCCTATCGCTCAATATATGAGTAAAATGTGCAGCGAGTACAAAACGGTATTGAGTATGCTTGAATATCGTGGCACTGCTGAATTTCATGATTTATCTGTAGAGTTGTTTGGTCATCCAAAAGATTTATTTCATGCCGGTGAGCCATCGTTATCAGAGCTTGCAAATATGCTTGAGTTACCGCTCAAAAATCTATTAGCGGCCGATATTTTACCTGATGATCCTAAAAATATAGATGCTGATGAAGCCGTTCGGATTCTAGCTGAACAAGTACGTTTAAGCATGTCAGGTATCGATGTTGAAGTGGTCATTAGTGATGGGATCGTCAGTGATGCAGCTGCTGGTGCTAATAATATTAAGCTAAATCAAGATGTAAAGTTTTCTCAACGAGAGCTTGATATTTTAGAAGTACATGAGGGCTGGATCCACGTCGGTACAACGCAAAATGGTTTAGCTCAGCCATACTTAACCTGTTTAAGTAAAGGCACGCCAAGTTCAACAGTGACACAAGAGGGGCTGGCAGTACTAACCGAAATCATCACCCTTAAATCAACACCTCGACGTTTAGCGAAGTTAGTAAATCGTATTCAAGCGGTGACCAAGGTAATTGATGGGGCTGAGTTTGTTGATATATATCGTGATTATGTTGCTCAAGGCTTGAGTAAAGATGAGAGCTATACATTGGCCCAGCGAGTATTTCGTGGCAGTACCGCAACAGGGTTGCCATTTACTAAAGATATCGCTTATATCAAAGGGTTTGTATTGGTTTACAATTTAATTCGGGTTGCGATACAACTTGGCCGCATCGATCAATTACCTTTGCTGTTAGTGGGTAAAATCTCGATTGATGACTTTAGACTAATATCGCAATTACATGATTTAGGTGTAATTGAAGACCCTAAGTTTGTTCCACCACATTTTAAAGATTTACGTGGTTTAGCAACGTGGCTTAGTTTTGGCCGTTTTATTGGTGATTTGTCATTTGAACAGTTAGAAAACGACTATAAACCACTATTTATATAGTGACTCATAATCCTAGTATAAAAACAATAAAAACGCAGTTGTTCATTACAACTGCGTTTTTTCTATCGTACAGCTAAGTACTTTATGAAATCAGCCAGTAAGCACCCAGCTTTAAACACATGCACTTATGATCTGAATCTAGATTAATTAACGTGCATTGGTGCTTTCAAAGATTTTATCGGCCGATGCAGCAACGAAACCGGTATATAGTTCACCATCAGGTTTCGCATAACGCAGGGCAAACTCATAAAAACAACTAGGTACGCTCATCGTCGTGTCACTAAACTCTACGGCAAAGTCATCGGCAAGGGTTGATGATTGCTCAAGTAATACCTCAGGTGAGCCTTTTACTTCACCGCCTGAAATATTAAGGGCAAAACCGGCATCTTTAAGCGCTTGGTTAACGTCTTCAATTTTATCAAATTTGGCAAGTTCATTAATGTTCACGGTGAAATGATTAGCACGGTAACCCCATGCTGACATCCACGCTGCATATTCGCTTTCAGCGAGTAACTGTTTATAAGTTTCAGAGCTTACTTGCCAATGGGTGCCTGAGTATAAGAAGTTTTCTGCGGTTACGGCATCTGCATCTATGCTGGCAACCAGCTCATTAACGATGGCTTGCAGTTGCTCAGAACATTGCTCTACAAGTAATTCAGAAATAAATACTTTTGGTTGCTTTGGATCGGTATGCTCATAATGTTTAGCATACAATTTTTTAGCTTCAAAATGATATTCACCACATTCTTTATAACCGACGGCTAAGAAATGGGCGGCTAACTTTTCCAGACCAATTTTTTCATGATTGAAAGTGCGTAGTGCAATATGGTCGTTGATCACATCATCTTGTTGTGTCGAGCCTAATAGCTCATGAACTTTTACAGCTGACGGTGTTACCGCTAGGTAGTTTTGCCATAAGTTGTCAAAAAGGGCATTTACATCTGTGTGCATTTTTAATTCCTTAATTTAATTTCTGCAGCCGTTAAGCTGCAGACTGATTATTCAATAATTAAGCCCGGCGCAAGGGTACTTGGTAAACTAACGCTTGGTGCTTCAACAGAGGCTACTGGGTATGAGCAGTAATCTGCGGCGTAATAGGCGCTCGCTCTGTGGTTACCACTGGCACCAATACCACCAAATGGCGCGGCACTTGATGCACCGGTAATTGGGCGATTCCAGTTAACAATACCGGCGCGAATATGTTTTAAGAAGTGCTCATAATCTTCACTTGAGTCACTTAAAAGCCCAGCCGATAAACCAAATGAGGTATTGTTCGCTTCCACAATTGCACTGTCAAAGTCGCTATAGCGATAAATTTTAATTAATGGGCCAAAGTGTTCTTCATCTGCGATGCTGGCCACATTTGTTACATCGATAATACCAGGGCTTACAAAACCTGTGCCTGGTTTTAAGTGTTTTAGTTCAACTAAAGGTTCAGCTCCCATATCAATCAATTGTTGCTGAGCGGCGACCATCCCAAGCGCGGCTTTTTCGCTGATCATAGCCCCCATGAAAGGTTGTTCTTCGCTAAAGCTGTCTGCAACTTTAATACTTTTAGTTGCGGTGATCAGCTTTTCTAAAATAGCATTACCATTAGCTGTATTTGCAATAAATACCCGACGGGCGCACGTACAGCGCTGGCCAGAAGTTATAAAGCCGGATTGGATAATATCATGCACGGCAGCATTTACGTCAGCCACATCTTTAACTATGAGCGGGTTATTCCCCCCCATTTCTAGCGCTAAAATTTTACCTGGATGTCCAGCAAACTGCTTATGTAATAAATGACCTGTGTTTGAGCTGCCAGTAAAAAACAACCCATCGGTATCTTGGTGGCTAGCAAGTGCAATACCGGTGTCAACTTCACCCTGAATAAGGTTGATCACCCCAGCTGGCAGGCCTGCTTTTAACCATAACTCAAGTGTGTATTGAGCAACAAGTGGGGTTAGCTCAGATGGTTTAAATACGACGGTATTACCCGCTAAAATTGCCGGTACTATATGACCATTAGGGAGGTGGCCTGGGAAATTATAAGGGCCAAAAATAGCCACTACGCCATGCGGCTTATGACGAATAAAAGCTTTAGCGCCGGGCATTGGATTTTCAGTAGTGCCTGTTCGTTCATTATGAGCTTTTATTGAGATCGCCACTTTGCCTGTCATAGCACCCACTTCGGTACGTGTTTCCCATAGTGGTTTACCTGTTTCGCGGGCAATGATAGTCGCAAACTCTTCGCTATTTTCTTTTAGCTGGCTGACAAAACGTTCAAGAACCGCAATACGCTCTGTAATTGGGGTATTTGCCCATGTAATGTGTGCCTGACGAGCTGATTTAATCGCTGCGTCTACTTGTTCTTTACTTGCTGCTTTACCTTGCCAAACAATATCCCCGTTACTTGGGTTTATTGAACTGAAATCATGACCTAAGCCAGTTTGCCATTGGTTATTGATTAGTTGGCTGTTGTGCGTATTAACGCTCATAGAAACTCCTACAGAGGTTTACAGACGGAAAAACCGCGCTGCATCTCCTTGTTTTAATTTAAGTGCTTTTGCAACTTCACTGCTAATAATCAAGGTATGTTTAGCATGATTATAATGTGCATGTTTTGTGAAAGTGGCTCTGAAGTCATTCACGCCTTGATTACAAATAGCTAAGGTGTCGGAACTTTGTTGATTAATATGATCAAGTTCACCTATGGTAATAGGGCATACTTGAGATTCACGGATGCTACGTATATTGCCAAGTTTGGCTTCAACTGTTGGCCCAGCATCAAATAAATCAACGTAACCTCGATGCTCAAAACCTTCTTTTTCAAGCAATTTTAGTGCAGGTTTAGTGTGCTCGTGTACTTTACCAATTACAGCTTGCGCTTTTTTGCTTAACAGGTTGGCGTAAATAGGGTACTTGGGCATTAATTCACTAATAAATACTTTATCGCCTAAGCCGACTAAATGATCGGCTAGTGGGAATTCAATACTGAAAAAATGTTCTTCAAGCCATTGCCAAAATGGAGAATGGCCGTTTTCGTCACTAACGCCACGCATTTCTGCAATGATGGTATCGGCAAAACGCTCACTGTGTTGAGCCATAAACAAAAAGCGTGAACGCGATAAGAAACGTCCTGTTAGCCCTTTGCGGCTATCTTCACGTAAAAATAGTGTGCATATCTCTGAGCAGCCGGTGTAATCATTACACATGCTGAGAATATCAACGGTGTTATATACGTTAAGAGTGCGTGAATGATGAACCGTTTTACCTAAATGATAGTGATACAAAGGAACGTTCATACCGACCGCCGCTTCAATCGCGGTAGTGCCAACGACTTGACCTGTTTCACTGTCTTCTAATACAAATAGGTAGCCCTCGTCTTGAGGCTTATTAATGTTTTTTGCAAAGCTCCTTTCTGCTCGTTCAATTTTCTCTAGCAACAAGGCATCATCAACAGGTAATGATGTAAAACCATGGCCTGACTCTATTGCTATTTGTTTTAGTGAGTCAAAATCATTTGCGGTTATAGGACGTAATACTTGCATTTAAAAGTGCTCCATTAACGCCCTAAACAGGGCGTTAAATTAGGTTAACCGTTTACAACGTCTGCTACGGCTTTTTCAAAGCGCACTAGACCTTCTTTAATGTCCTCAAGTGGGATCACCAGCGAAGGCGTAAAACGAATAACATCAGTACCAGCAACTAAGCTCATTAGCCCTTGTTGAGTACTTGCTACTAAGAAGTCGCGAGCGCGCCCTTCAAACTTGCTGTTTAGTACGGCGCCTAATAATAGACCTTTACCGCGTACTTCACTAAATACGTCGTATTTTGCGTTGATCGCTGCAAAACCATTACGGAAAAGCTGTTCACGCTGTTTAACGCCGCTTAGCACTTGTTCGGTATTCACGGTATCAAATGCCGCTTCTGCCACTGCACACGCTAACGGGTTACCGCCATAGGTTGAACCATGCGTGCCCACTTTAAGATGTGCTGCAATATCAGAAGTGGTGATCATCGCACCAATAGGGAAACCGCCACCCAACGCTTTTGCTGTTGTTAAAATATCTGGTGTCACGCCTAATTCTTGGTATGCGTATAGTGAGCCTGTACGGCCTACACCCGTTTGTACTTCGTCAAAAATAAGCAATGCATTGTGTTTATCACACAAAGCACGCACACCTTTGATAAATTCATTATTTGCAGAGATAATGCCGCCTTCACCTTGCAGAGGTTCCATCATTACGGCACAGGTTTTATCGCTGATCAGTGCTTCAAAAGCAGCTAAATCATTGTAGTCACAATGATCAATTGCGGCTGGTTTAGGACCAAAACCGTCAGAATATGCGGTTTGGCCACCCACAGTTACGGTAAAAAAGGTACGACCATGAAAGCCTTTGTTAAATGCGATTATTTGGCTTTTATCAGCACCATGTACATCCAATGCGAAACGACGCGCAAGTTTTAGCGCTGCTTCATTTGCTTCTGCGCCTGAGTTTGCAAAGTAAACTTTGTCTGCAAATGTTGCGTCGGTGATTTTTTTAGCTAATCGAAGTGCTGGCTCATTAGTCATGACATTGGATAAGTGCCAGATTTTTTCGCCTTGCTCTTTTAACGCATTAACAAGGGCTGGGTGACAGTGACCTAAACAGTTGACCGCAATACCGCCAGCAAAGTCGATATATTCTTTATCGTTTTGATCCCAAACACGAGAACCTTGGCCACGCACCGGAATAACCTCTGATGGGTTATAGTTAGGGACCATTACGTCGTTGAATAATTCTCTTGTTACTTGCATTTGTTACACCTAATTCTGGCTTAATATGAAAAAAACAAATTGCATTTGATGGGTTAATCAAGCCGTTATTACCCTGCAATAATGTGCTTTAATAATTTTTCTTATTTACTACCGCTATTATCTGAGTTCAAAGCTTAAATTTGCAGTGCTATTTTGTGAAAAATGATTAAAATAAAATACAAAATGACGAGGTTAATAATCAATATGATAACTATACAAGACGAAAAGCTACTTTCTATACTTCGCACGAATGCCAGAGCGAGTATTTCTGATCTTGCCAGGGCACTTAACTTATCACGCTCAACTGTACAAAGTAGGATGTTAAAGCTAGAAGAGACTGGAGTGATAAAGGGCTACAGTGTTGACTATGGCGATGCGTACTTAAGTGCCATGGTATCGGCCCATGTATCGATTAAGGTAAAGCAAAAACTAACCACTAAAACTAACCTCGAGCTCAAGCAGATTGATGCCATCTCACAATTGTATGCTATCAGTGGTGAGTTTGATTTAATTGCAGTTGTGCAAGCACAAAATCTAGAAAAACTCAGCCATTTACTCGATGATATTGGTAATTTAGATGGAGTTGAACGTACGACTTCTTCTGTTATTTTAGAAACAAAATTTAAACGCTAAGTTGACGATAAATACAGAATGTCATACTTTCTATTGTGACTAAACAGTATTTACACACTACACTTACGACTAGCACTGGGTTTTCTTACTCGTTAATGTAATTATGATAGCAAACTTTATTGACGTTTTTGTTTGATTTATATTTTTATAATCTTTTATACGGGTAATTAGTCATAATAAGAATGTTCAGTTATTTGAATACAGGATCCTTATGGAAGAAAACTTATTAAATTCACTAATTAAAATAACCAAAAACCGTGATGTAGATTCATTGGAATATAGCTTGATCTTGACGATCCAAGAATTTGTTGGTTGTACAGAAATTGTAGTTTATAAGGATTTAGACGTGCAAAGTGATTTAACGATTGAGCGCAGTATATCGTTAAAAGTAATCAATGGTAATCAGTTTGAGTGGGCGCAACGTCAAGTTGTTGATTCACCAGAGCCTGAACTGTTGTCATGTTTGCGCTCAGCTTGCATTATTACTGTACAGTCTGCTGATGGTATCGAGAAGCGTTGGTTACCAATATCTTTGCAAGAAAAGCCGATAGGTGCAATTGCTGTTGTTTGCAAAGGTTTAAAAAGCTCGGATCAGGTTTTGCTTAATGCCTTTTGCCGTATTTATGAAAATTATTTATTTATCTTGCATGAGAATGAACGGGATCAACTGACTGGTCTGTTAAATAGGCAAACATTTGATAAAAAAATAAAGCAGCTAATTGAAAAGCAAGTAATTAAACAGCATAAAACGGTTAAAACGGATGATAATCGCAAGCGAAAGCTCAGTTCAACATCTTGGTTAGCAATGCTTGATATTGATCATTTCAAAAAAATTAATGATAGCTTTGGTCATGTTTGTGGTGATGAGGTTTTATTGTTACTTGCACAAAAAATGCGTCACTTCCTGCGTTCAACAGACTTGATTTTTCGCTTTGGTGGTGAGGAATTTGTGATAGTGTTTGAACCTACTAACTTTGAATCTATCGAAAAGAAAATGAATGAGTTTATGGAGATGATCAGAGACACTCATTTTCCATTTGTTGAAAATATGACTGTAAGTATAGGCATGTGTCGTATCAGTCCTTATGATTTCCCTATTACTGTATTGGAAAATGCGGATAAGGCACTTTATTATGCAAAAGAAAATGGTCGCAATAGGCTGTGCTTTTATGAACAGTTAATGGAAAATAACTTAATTAACTCAAACGACAAAAGCACTGATATAGATTTATTTTAATCTGACGCCGTTGGTATTTTCTTAATGATGGTTTTTTTTACTTCATCGAGTTTAATGACATAGGCGTTACCGCCAATTCCTTTAAATTCTTCATCGGTAAATACAATGGTATTTTCATCATAAAATGTAATCGCTTCTTTTTGAGTCACAATACCCAAATCTATCCGCGATACGTCTCCTGAGAAAAACTTATCACCAGTAAAGTTTTCAAATAACCAAATGCTTGTTGAATCTAGTAATACTAACTTTGTACGATCGGGGCTAAGTGCCGCTGAAGTTATCCAACAGAGCTTTTCCATCGTTGTACAAGTTTTAAAGGAATCTATTAACTGCGCATCAAAATTCGCTGCATGATCGCCAACTTTATACAAATTTGTAATCCCATCAAACGGTTCCGTACGGTTTTTAGTAAACAAATATAAGTGGCGGCCAAAGGCTACAAATGCTTCTAGGTCAAAGTTTCGTTTATCTGGAGTGATAGGGCTACCGTCAAGTTCTGGATAAGTGAACTTGATAATTTCAGCTTCGGTGGTATCAGTTTTAATGTCGATGGGATTTTCTATTTTATAAATAGTGAGCCATTTACGTTCTTGATTATTATTACCAAAGTCTCCTAAAAAGAAGTGCCCAAAATCATTCTGAGTCATATCTTCCCAATCAATGTTTTTCGCATTAGTAACCAGTACCTCTTTGGCAATAGAGCCGTCCTCGTTGAGACGATAAAGTTTTGCTTCATTACCGCCATCATTTATTGCCCATAAGCGCTTGAATTTATCAAATTCGATCCCCGATATTTCTTTTAGTTTAGGATCAACACTGAGTTTCTTTTTGCTGTATAAGGTATAAATTGACATGCTAGTAAGAATAACACTAACTAAAATTACGATTGAGATTAAGGAAAAGAGACTTTTTTTAAGCATGTAAGATGGGGAATTGGATACTAATTATTAAGTATTATTATCTATTTTTAGCTAGATTTCCATGGTAATAAAATTTTAAATGACAAATCGTTAAGTTTCGAGGTTCCAAACGCCAGTGCCAGTCGCGGCGATATGATTAACATTCCCTTGTAGTACCTTACTGCCAACATTCACAGATGACTGCGGACGACTAACTAAATACCCTTGTACGCTACTAATTCCCATGCGTTTCACTAATTCAAACTGGGCGATTTCTTCAACTCCTTCAGCAACGATTTTAAGCCCAAGCTTAGTACCTAATTCACTGATTGAATTTAATATTTTGTTATATTTCGGGTTTTCATTAGCTTGCGCTATGAATAATCTATCAATCTTGATTACGTCAATAGGTAGATCAGCTAAGGTACTTAATGAGCTAAAACCGGTACCAAAGTCATCTATTGCAATAGTGACGCCTTCTTTACGCAATTTCTCTAATTCATTAATGATAGTGTTGCTAGCGGTGATCAATGTCGATTCAGTGATCTCTAACATCAATGAAGTGGGCGGTAGCCCTGTCTTGGCTAGTTTTTTCATTACCCATTCATGAATTGGGCGATGTTTGAGTTGAATGCCAGAGACATTAACTGAGATTTTAACTTTGCGCATACCAGCATTGTGCCAAGCTGCCATTTGTCGACATGATTCTAGCATTATCCAATCACCAAGCTCTAATATAAGGTTTGATTCTTCTGCAATCGGAATAAACTCCACTGGAGAAATAGCCCCCTCAACAGGATGGTCCCAGCGCACTAACGCTTCGAAGTAATCAATGGCGCAATCTTCAACATGCACAATAGGCTGAAATGATAAATGAAAATTATGACACGCAATGGCTAAACGCAGCTCTTCGAGTAAGTAATGGTAGCGACGCATTTTATTACCCATTTCTGGCGAATAGACTTTAAAAATACCACGCCCATCGGTTTTAGCACGATACATAGCAACATCCGCCATTTGCAACAAAGCATGGGGAGTTGATGCACTTTCAGGATAAACAGCAATACCGACACTGGCACTGATCTTAATTAGTTTATTACCCAGAACAAAGTCCCGCTCTATTTCGTTTAGTACATGCTGTGCCACATCTAAGCTTTTAGAGTTGCAATCAATATTATTAATGAAAATAGAGAACTCATCGCCCCCTAAACGCGCTAAATTTTGCTCTAATAGACTGGTGGGATTGATATCATTAAGCTTATGATGGCGTAATACGCTAGCCAGGCGTTCGGCTACTTGAATCAATACTTCATCACCAAAACTGTGGCCAAAAGAGTCATTCACTTGCTTAAAGCCATCTAAATCAATAAATAACAAGGCACAGTGAATATTTTTTAGTTCAGCACCGTTGAGTTGGCGGTCTAGGTGCTCGATATAAGCATGACGGTCAATCAACAAAGTCAATTTATCTTGGCAAATGCTGGTTTGAGTTTCACGGGCATAATTAGCTACATGGCTGGTTAATGCATTAATTGCTTGGCTTAAACGAGTTACTTCTGTCGCATGCTCAAGTTCAGGAAGTTGAATATTAAATGATTCGATAACTTTTTTTGTTTGTATATTAAGTTGTTCTATCAGCTGTTTTTCACGCTTTATGTTTAATTGTTTACCAAAATACCATGTTAAAAATAAACCTATTAAAATCAGTAGAATAAAGTTTACAGGTGATAAAATAGTGGCATTGATGATGGATGATGCTTGAGCGGTAATAAACTGTGTATCTGTTGCTCTAATTAGTAAGTAATCAGTACCGTCTTTGCTAACTATATAGTGGCCATTTAATATCGGGTTATACCAAGAGGGCATCGTTAGTTGGGTGGTAGCAGTATCAAAAGCGCGAGTGGCAATACTAGATTGTTGCGGATTAATGGTATTGACTTGTTTCGTTAATAAAATATTCATGCTAAAGCAAAAAATAAATATAGCAATAAAGGCAATACTGAGTAAGCGAAAAAGTTTAGTCATTCCATTAAACCATTTTATCCTAATTATATGAATTTGTTATTAGGTATTACACATTTTTTTCAGTATATAGTTTGTAAGACTAACTGACAAAACATTTCTTTAATAACGCCCCTGAATAAGGAACATCTTTTCAGTTAGATGTTATTTTATCAGTATTTTTTGAGCGTTTACTCAATTCAACTATTAAATAAATTCACTTTACCAGTGGTTATTTGTTAACTACTTTAAAGGTCACAATTCAGACAGTGATTAACTTGGTTTAGTTCTTGCTGTCATTAAGATGGTAATTATAAAGTGAGTGTTTTTTGCTTTATTTGCACACATTTGGTGCAATATTTATTTAATCGCACTGTCATAAAGCATAAATATAACTTTGTTTAACTAGAGCGTGTTTATTTTTTGAGTTTACTTTTACCGCAGTATGTTTGGTTTTTATGCTAGACAGAGCACATAGTAGTGTTTTATCTACATAAATTGTGCGATAACGTAGTATACCGATCGAACACACAGCCTAAAGGTTGAAGATTTTGACTCTGAAAGGTCAACACGCACTAATAATATTTTACAGCCCTGCGTATGTTGAGTAGTTGAACGCACTTCTGTGGCAAGGATTAATTGACCTTAAGGTTTAGTTTGGAGCCCAATATGTTAAGTAAACGATTTTTTAAAACTAAAAACGAAGCTGAAGTAACATTTGAATTTCAGCATCCTCAGGCTGAGCAAGTTCAGTTAGTCGCTGAATTTACTGATTGGCAACCTGTTGCAATGAAGTTTAATAAAAAAGAACAATGTTTTAAGCTCAAGCAGCGATTACCGAACGATCAACAGTTTCATTTTCGGTATTTAGTTAATGGTACTATTTGGGACAATGACCATCATGCCGATGGATACATAGCAAACAGTTTTGGTACAGAAAATAGCATAGTCAATACACAACGTATTTAAGGCGTGGTAAATGGAGTCTCTTTCACAGCTTTTTTATCTACATGGTATTGGCTATGAATACACCAAGTATACTGGTGAACACGTGGTTTTTAGCGATGCAACCCGCAGTGCGGCACTCAGTTGTTGTGGTGTTGATGTTACGGATCACGCCCAAATTTCTCATTTAAATATCAGCTTAGATGCCAATAAATGGCTGCAATTAGTACCCGATTGTAGTTTGGTATGTGCTGAACAACCAGCCGTTAAAGTGCGTATTGATAAGCGTATGTTAGGGCAACAATGTACCGTATCATTTGCGCAGCTTGATTTGCCCAGCATTACTCACCAATTAGCTGATTTACAATGCAGTGGCGATTATTTGTTTAACGACGTCACTTATTTAGAGCTCATTTTCCCGCTTCCAGCATTGCCTACTGGTTATCATGATGCAAGCATTAACGTTGCAGGTTTAACGGCTGAAACTCAACTGTGGGTGACACCTAAATATAGCTTTCAAGTGACGGATAAAAAACAAAGTGGGCTTTCAATTCAACTTTACAGTTTAAAAAATAATGCAGCACTAGGGATAGGCGATTTTGCCGATTTATTATCGCTGACAGAGCAAGCAGCAAGTCATAAACTGGATTATATTTTACTCAATCCACTGCATTTATTATTTTCTGAGCAACCAGAGCGAGCAAGTCCATATAGCCCGAATAATCGTGCATTATTAAATCCACTCTATATATCAATTGATTTATGCGATGACAGCATTAATAACCCCAATATCACTGCGTATTTACAAAGCAACTATGCGAGTGACTTTAAAAAGCGGACTCTGCAGTCGCAGTATATTAATTACAGTGCAGTGAGTGAGTTCAAATACGCAGCCTTTAACTTGCTATACCAGCATTTTTGTATGCATGGGAGTAAGCACCGCAAACAACACTTTAGTGATTTTTGTCAACAACATGGTGCGACACTTGCGACCTTAAAAGTTACTGACAGCGACTTTGCTTACTACTTGCAATGGCAAGCATATGTGCAATTAAAATTATGCCAAACTACCGCCCGAGAGCAGGGAATGAGTATTGGTTTGATCAATGATTTAGCGGTGGGTTGCGCCGGCGATGGCAGCGAGTTTCTCAATCAACAATCGTTATTTACCGATTCTGCTTATGTAGGCGCACCGCCTGATCCATGGGCAGAGCATGGCCAGAACTGGGGATTGCCAGCACTGAATCCGATTAAGCTCAGTGATAATAATTTTAGCTACTACCGAGCATTGATCCGCGCAAATATGGAAAACGTCGGTGGTTTGCGTATCGATCATGTTATGGCAATTCGCCGTTTATGGTGGTGTTTCGAGCATCAACAGCAACAAGATGGTTGCTATGTGTATTATCCATTTGAGCATTTATTAGCGGTACTGACAATAGAATCCCATTTGAATCAATGTATTGTCATTGGTGAAGATCTTGGGGTTGTTCCACCAGAGGTGAAAGCTGCACTTGCAGATAAAGCAATATTTTCAAATAGCTTATTCTATTTTGAAAAAGATTATCAAGGTGAATTTTTATCGGCCCAGTCATTTGCGCCACAATCATTGTTAATGGTTGCAAACCATGATGTACCGCCTTTCTTTGGTTGGTGGCAGGGGCTTGATCTTACTTTGAAATTAAAATATCAATTAATTGATGAACAACAGTTAACTCAACTGCGTGCAGACCGAGATATTGAAAAACAACGACTACTGCGTTTTCTGTCAGGATGTGCAGCACACACCTTGTTTTTAGATAGTACAGCAAGTGATGTTTATCAGGCGCTGACCTTAGGCTTGGCCGCTTCACCAGCGCGGTTATTTACTATCCAGCTCGATGATTTAGATGAGCAAACGTTACCTGTAAACATTCCTGGAACGGATCAAGAATACCCTAATTGGCGTCGGGTATTAACGCATTCAAGTGAACAAATATTCACACGTCACAGTGCATTCCTCAGTGCTATTAATTCCATAAGGACTAATTAAATGAACAGTATTGTTCGTAAAACCGCAAAGTCACAGCACTATGATCAACAAGTTAATGCTTTAAAGCGTGGCTGTTTTAAAGATCCGTTTAGTTTTTTAGGCGTACATGCAATTACTGACACGCACAGTGAAATACGCTGTTATATGCCCGGGGCAACAAAAGTAACGATAAAACTGCCTCAGCAAATGATTGTTAGCACACGCTATGGTGATTCAGATTTATTTATAGCACAGCTTGATAATCAAGATATTTCAGCCTATCAGCTAGTGGTAGATTACAGCGATTGTCAGGTTATTTGTGAAGATGTGTATAGTTTTGATAGCAGCCTAGATGATAGTGCTATGTACTTATTTAATGAAGGCACATTAGAGCACGCACATCGCCATCTTGGTGCCCACTTTATTGATTTTAAAGGTGTTTCAGGTGTACGTTTTAGTGTTTGGGCACCTAATGCTAGCAGTGTTTCAGTTATTGGCGAATTTAATCACTGGCAGCAAAGCCAACACTTTATGCGTTTTAACCCTGCGTCTGGAGTCTGGGACTTATTTATTCCAGAGCTCAATGAAGGTCAGTGTTATAAGTTTTCTATAACAACTCTCAGTGGCGAAGTGCTCGAAAAGGCTGATCCATTTGCATTTAAAATGCAGCAAGCACCAGGCACTGCTTCAGTACTTCAAACTCGGCCCGCAGCAATTAAACTAACTGATAAAATGCAACGTCAGCGTGTTAAACGCAACGCGATTGATGCACCTATCTCTATCTATGAAGTGCATTTAGGTTCTTGGCAGCGAGAAGAGGGAGATCGTTATTTAACTTATCAAGAATTAGCACAGCGGTTAATTAATTATGTCACTGAACAAGGCTTTTCGCATATCCAACTTATGCCGATCAGTGAATTTCCATTTGATGGTTCTTGGGGGTATCAGCCAGTTGGCTTATTTGCACCAACGAGTCGGTTTGGCGGTTTGGATGATTTTCGTTATTTTGTAGAGCAATGTCACCAAGCTAACATTGGTTTACTCATTGATTGGGTTCCAGGCCACTTCCCAAGTGATCCGCATGGCTTGCATCGTTTTGATGGCACACATTTATTTGAACATGCCGATGTGCGTCAAGGTTTCCATCCAGATTGGAATACCTATATCTACAACTATGATCGCCCAGAGGTCCGCAGCTTTTTAGTTGCTAATGCAATGTATTGGTTAGAAGAATTTGCCATTGATGGATTACGTGTCGATGCTGTTGCCTCAATGCTGTACCTTGATTACAGTCGTGAAGATGGACAGTGGATCCCGAATAAGTTTGGCGGGCGCGAGAATCTTGGTGCTATTGAGTGTTTAAAGCAAGTTAACTTACGTTGTTATGCTAATAACCCCGGCATTATGATGGTGGCTGAAGAGTCAACAGCGTGGCCTGGTGTTACCCGTCAGGTGAATCATGATGGCTTAGGATTTGGCTACAAGTGGAATATGGGCTGGATGAACGACAGCCTTCACTATATGCAACGCGATCCATTATATCGCCAACATCATCATCATGAATTAACTTTTTCGATGGTGTATGCCTATAGTGAAAATTATATTTTACCTTTGAGCCACGATGAAGTGGTGCACGGTAAAGGCTCATTAATTGAAAAAATGCCTGGTGATGATTGGCAAAAATTTGCAAATTTACGCGCGTACTATGCATTTATGTGGGCGCATCCGGGCAAAAAATTACTGTTCATGGGCGGTGAGATTGCCCAGCGTAGCGAGTGGAATCATGATCAATCAATTGATTGGCATTTGCTTGAGCATCTATCGCATCAAGGTGTGCAACGAACTATCGCGCAGCTCAATAAAGTATATCGCGAAGTTCCAGCTTTACATCAGCTAGATACTGAACCGTCAGGTTTTAGCTGGATCGATAATCAAAATGCTCAACAGAGTATTTTTAGTTTTATTCGCTTTGCTAAGAAAGCCAGTAATTACGTGGTTGTGGTAAGTAACCTCACACCAACGGTTTATCATGATTATTGTATTGGTGTGCCAAGCTCAGGTGAATTTGAAGTAATTTTAAATACCGATGATGAACAGTTATTTGGTTCTGGAGTACAAGTGTGTGGGCAATCAGCTAAAACAACTAGTACAGCAACTCCATGCCACGGGCATCAACATAGTATTAAACTCTCACTGCCAGCGCTTGCGACGGTTTATTTAAAAAGGGTGGCTGATGAGTTTATCGATTGAATTAAATAAAGGGCAAACTTTTCCGCTGGGAGCCAGTGTATTAACAAACGGTGTAAATTTTGCCGTTTATGCGCCATTGGCTAAACAGTTGTATGTGTGTTTATTTGATGCCAGTGGTCATACCGAAGTTTTAAAGTTAGCAATGAATAATAATGAAGGGGGGATATGGAGTTTACATATAACCCCACTGGCTATGGGCACTTTATATGGTTATCGCGCAGAAGGTGAATATCAAACTAAAAAAGGATTGTTTTTTAATAGCCAAAAATTGTTAATTGATCCCTATGCAAAAGATTTATTTGGTGAGTTTACCTGGAGTGAACGCCACTATGGGCAAATGCCTAAAGGTACTTTGAGTACGGTAAATAACGCCATTGATATCCCTAAATCTAAAGTCACACAGCTGCAGCCTTATCAAGGTAAAAAACCGGGCCATAGTTGGGGAGAAACGGTTATTTATGAATGTCACGTTAAAGGCGCCACAGCACGACATCCCTCTATTCCAAGTCAGCTACAAGGTACCTATTTGGGCTTGAGCCATCCCAGTTTTATAGAGCATTTACGTACACTTGGCGTAACCACTTTAGAATTGTTACCGGTACATAGTTTTATTAGCGAACAGTTTTTAACCGCCAAAGGCCTGCAAAACTACTGGGGTTACAATACATTAAATTTTTTTACACCAAATAAAGATTACTTAGTAACTGATGAAATTGGTGAATTTCAACAAATGGTTACTAAACTTCATCAAGCGGGTATTGAAGTGATTTTAGATGTGGTTTACAACCACACCGCAGAGGCTGGTAGCGACGGTCCTTTGTTATCTTGGCGCGGCCTAAATAACCCTGGTTATTACCGTAGTGTTAACGATAACCCTGAAGTTTATATCAATGACACTGGGTGTGGTAATACCTTAAATATAGACGACCCATTTAGCTTGAAAATGGTACTCGATAGCTTACGTTATTGGGTAGAAATAATGGGTGTTGATGGTTTTAGGTTTGATTTAGCAACTATTCTTGGACGGACGCCGCATGGCTTTAGCCAAACCCATAGTTTTTTACAAGCAATCAATCAAGATCCAGTGTTAAGCCAAGTGAAATTAATTGCTGAGCCTTGGGACATAGGCCCTGGTGGTTATCAATTGGGAGCATTTCCTGCGCCTTGGCGTGAGTGGAATGATAAATACCGTGATGTTGTTAGGCGCTTTTGGCAAGGGCAGCACAATATGCTGGCTGATCTTGCAAAACGTTTACATGGCTCTTTTGATTTGTTTGATCATAATCACCGTGGGCCATTAAATAGTATTAATTTTATAACCAGTCATGATGGCTTTACTTTAACCGATTTAGTGAGTTACGAACAAAAGCATAACGAAGCAAATGGTGAACAAAACCGCGATGGGCACAGTGCTAATTATTCGTTTAATTGCGGTGTTGAAGGCTTTACTGATGATTTAAAAGTTACCTCCATGCGGTTACAACAACAAAAAAACTTTTTACTTACCTTACTACTTTCCAAAGGGGTGCCTATGCTGTCATCAGGCAGTGAAATGGGGCACTCGCAAGGAGGGAATAACAATGCTTATTGTCAAAATAACCGCACTAGTTGGCTGGCATGGAAAGACTCGCAGCGTAGCCACAGCCTCATTCGTTTTATTGACGATGTATTGACCTTACGAAAGCAACACTGTGTGTTTAAACACAGTGTATTTTTACACGATAGCGATAAGCGATTTAGTGTTGATTGGTATACCGAGCAAAGCCAAGCCATGCAAGAAAGTGACTGGCATGATGGTTCAAAACAGTTTTTGATGTATAGCTTAAAAGATACACAACTAAATACGGCATTACTCATTATTTTGAATGCCAGTAATGTGGCAGTTAAATGTCAATTACCTGCTAATCACGATTTATCGGTATGGCGTTTAGCGCTTAGCAGTGTTGATCAAGCAATGGTTAAAAATACAGAACAGTTTGAGGTTGCTGCACAAAGCAGTTGGGTTTTTACAGCCAATTTAGAGGACGAATGTAATGGCGAATAATGGTGAACAAATGTGTGTTGCTAAAGGTTGGCAAGATGCCCCTTTAATAGATGAAAGTACGCTTGAAGATGATTTATCACGCCATTTCTATTATACCCTTGGGCGCGATAAGGTCGGAAAGTCTCAACTGTATTTGTATAACGCACTAGCGTTGACAATTCGCGATCGATTAGTCGCTCGTTGTCGAGCAACAAAACAGCAAATGCACAGTGAAAAGCGTCGTAAAACGGCTTATATATCACTTGAGTTTTTAATGGGCCGAGCACTAGGTAATGCCATTTTAAATTTAGATTTAGAAGAGCAAGTCAAACTTGCACTTAATAATTATTGCGCTCACATTGAACATGTTGCGCAAGCAGAGCATGACGCTGGGTTAGGTAATGGTGGTTTAGGCCGCTTAGCTGCTTGTTTTCTAGATAGTTGTGCGAGTTTAGCATTACCTGTAACCGGTTATGGTATTCGTTATGAATACGGCATGTTTAACCAGTCAATCGAAAATGGCCATCAAATAGAGCAGCCTGATAATTGGTTACGTGAAGGGCATCCATGGGAGCTGAGCGCACCAGAGCAAGCCAAGCGTGTTAAGTTTTTTGGCCATGTTGAAAGTTATACTGATAAGAACGGACGCATTCATCGACAATGGTTAGACACTGAAGATGTATTAGCTGTCCCTTATGATGTGCCGATCCCTGGCTATAAAAATGACATAGTTAACACCCTCAGACTCTGGAAATCAGAAGCCACTGATGAGTTTGATTTAGGTGAGTTTAACGCCGGTAGTTACTCAGAAGCCGTCGCGCATAAAAACCTTGCCGAACAAATCACCATGGTACTTTATCCTAATGACAGCAGCGAAAATGGTAAAGAGCTACGTTTAAGGCAGCAATACTTTTTATCGTCGGCGAGCTTACAAGATATTGTTGGTCTATGGGTATCACAGCATGGTGAAAAGTTTAGTGATTTTGCTGATTTTCATGTTTTTCAACTTAATGACACCCACCCAAGTATTGCTGTTGCAGAGTTAATGCGATTGCTGATTGATGATTATGACTTGGATTGGGATGCTGCATGGCAGATCACCACAAAAACCATGGCGTATACCAATCATACGTTGCTTCCAGAAGCGCTCGAAAAGTGGTCTGTGTCATTATTTGCGCGTTTATTACCGCGTATTCTTGAAATAATTTATGAAATAAATGCGCGCTTTCTTGCTCAAGTTGCGTTGGCATGGCCGGGTGATGTTGCAAAACAACAAGCGTTATCTTTAATTGAAGAAGGCTCAGATCCACAAGTAAGAATGGCGTATTTAGCCATTGTTGGCAGTTTTTCAGTTAATGGCGTAGCAGCATTGCACACAGAATTACTTAAAGAAGGTTTGTTTAAAACTTTTTATGAATTGTGGCCTGAAAAATTCAACAATAAAACTAATGGTGTAACGCCAAGGCGGTGGATAGCTCATTGTAACCCTAAACTAACCCAGTTGATTGGTGAAAAAATTGGTCAAAATTGGGTGAGGGATTTTGCGCAAATTAGCCAGCTGCGTCGCTATTATGATGATGTTAAATTCCATAAACAATGGCAAAGCGTCAAACTTGAAAACAAACAACGGCTAGTTGATTTAGTCAAAGCACGTTGTGGTGTTGAATTTGATACTAGCATGCTATTTGATGTGCAAGTTAAACGAATTCATGAGTATAAGCGCCAATTACTGAATGTATTACACATTATTCACCTATATGACCGTATTCGTCGTGGCGATACCGCCAATTTAGTGCCACGCTGTGTATTACTAGGAGGCAAAGCAGCACCGGGGTATTACATGGCTAAGCGCATTATTAAGCTAATTAATAATGTTGCAGATGTGATCAACAAAGATCCACTTGCTCAGCCTTATTTACGGGTGGCATTTTTACCAAATTATAATGTTACAGCAATGGAAACTATTTGCCCCGCAACAGACTTGTCTGAACAAATTTCAACCGCAGGTAAAGAAGCATCTGGTACTGGTAATATGAAGTTTATGATGAATGGTGCGCTGACAATTGGCACTTTAGATGGTGCTAACATAGAAATTCGCGATGCAGTAGGAGCTGATAACTTCTTCTTATTCGGTGCACAAGCTGAGCAAATTGAAGGAATAAAACAAAGCTATAACCCATTACATATTATTCATAATACACCTGACTTACTGAATGTTATGCAATTACTTGAAAGTGGGCACTTTAATTTATTCGAACCTGGTTTATTTGACGACATTATTGGTGCAATCAAAAGTCCTCATGATCCTTGGTTGGTTGCCCACGATTTTGATAGTTTTGTACAAGCTCAAAAAGCTGTTGAACACGCTTATCAAGATCAACAGCATTGGACGCAAATGAGTATTTTAAATACTGCGGCCAGTGGTACTTTTTCAAGTGATAGAACGATCAGCCAATACAGTGATGATATTTGGCATTTAGAAGCATTAACAACATCTAGTTCGGCCGACACAGCCGTAAGCAATAGCAAAGATTAATACGGAGATAAATTATGCCAAGTTATGCAAATCGCTACATAAGTAGTCTGACACGAGAAACCTACGCACTGATTTTAGCAGGGGGCAGAGGTTCACGCTTACATGAATTAACAAATTGGCGGGCCAAACCGGCGGTTTATTTTGGTGGCAAACATCGTATTATCGATTTCCCGCTATCAAACTGTATTAATTCAGGTATTCGTCGTGTTGGGATTGCAACACAATATAAATCGCACTCGCTGATCCGCCATGTTAACCGTGCATGGGGTCATTTTAAAAAGGAACTGGGTGAATCTGTAGAGATATTACCTGCATCACAGCGTTATGGTGACGAATGGTATTGCGGCACTGCTGATGCGGTGTTCCAAAATATGGATATTATCCGTCATGAGTTACCTAAATATGTAATGATTTTATCTGGCGATCATGTTTACCGTATGGATTACGGTGGCTTATTGGCAAAACATGTAGAAACTGGTGCGGACATGACAGTGTGCTGTATAGAAGTTCCCTGCGAGGAAGCTGCAGAAACATTTGGTGTGATGACGGTAGATGAAGAAAAGCGAGTGCGTCGTTTTGACGAAAAACCGAAAATGCCAAGTTCAATTCCTGGTCGTCCGGGGACTTGCTTAGCATCAATGGGTAATTATGTATTTAATACTGAGTTCTTATTTGAACAACTAAAAAAAGACGCAGAAAACGAAGGTTCAGGCCGTGATTTTGGCCATGATATTATTCCGGCAATTATTGAAGAGCATAATGTATTTGCTTTTCCATTTCGAGAGCCTGGTCATGACGGCCAACCTTATTGGCGCGATGTGGGTACACTGGACTCATTTTGGGAAGCAAACATGGAGCTGGTGATGCCAGAACCACAGCTGGATTTATACGATCCAACTTGGCCTATTTGGACCTACCAAGAACAACTGCCACCCGCTAAGTTTATTTTTGATAATGACGACAGACGTGGCATGGCTGTAGATTCAACCGTTTCAGGCGGCTGTATCATTTCAGGCTCGGTGGTTCGTAAATCACTGTTATTTTCTAATGTACATATTCGTTCATACTGTGAAATTGAAGAGTCGGTGATATTACCAGGTGCAATTATTCAACGTAATTGTCGCATTCGTCGTGCTATTATCGACCGCGGTTGTGAAGTGCCTGCGGGTGTTGAAATCGGTTTTGATCGTAAGGTCGACGAGGAAAATGGTTTTAGAGTGTCTAAAAAGGGCATTGTATTAGTGACTCGTGAAATGCTCACAGAACTTTCCAAAAAGCTTGAGCGCCAAGAGCGTGAGAGTAAACAGTTAGCTTAAATATCATACAGTTGTAGGAAGTAAGAAAAAGATGCATGTATTAATGGTTGCGGCCGAAAATGACGCTTTACCAAATGCCAAAGTGGGTGGTGTTGCAGATGTACTACGAGATTGTCCCAAAGCATTAGCGGAGCTTGGCTTAACCGTTGACGTGGTTATTCCAGATTATGGTTTTACCGCGTTAGAGCGTGTGCAATTAGGCACGCTCCATGTGCCCTTTGCAGGATATATTTATGATGTTCAAGTGTCGCAAGTATATGTAGATCAGCAGCAAGTCAGGCAATTAGTAATGTCACATCCGTTATTTAGCCAGCACCATGGCGCTGTATACTGTAATGATGATGGTGACCGACCTTTTGCCACTGATGCCACTAAGTTTGCATTATTTAATGCTGCAGTGTGTGAAGCGCTATTGCAAGGTGTGATCACTCGTCCCGATGTGTTGCATTTGCATGATTGGCACAGTGCGTGTGTGGCGGTATTGTTAAAGTTTGATCATCGGTTTGCATCTTTTTCTTCTTTGCGTAGTATATTTACAGTACACAATATTGCACTGCAAGGGATCCGCCCATTCAAAGGAGATGATTCAAGTTTAGAAGCATGGTTTCCGGCGTTAAGTTATAACGGCGAGGTATTATGCGATCCGCGTTATCCTCATTGCTTTAATCCGATGCGCAGCGCTATCAATTTAGTTGATAAGATACATTTAGTATCTCCAAGCTACGCACTAGAAGTATTGCAAGCCAGTGCACCGCATAACGGCTTTTTTGGTGGCGAAGGTTTAGAGCGCGATTTGAATAATGCGATGGCAAACAATAAAGTCGTCGGAATATTAAATGGCTGTGAGTACACTGAGCACAATCAAAATGTGCAGATAAGCAGTACGTTATCACAATTATACTTTGAAATAGAGCAGGCATTGTTTGCTTGGATGGCTAAAGAAGTTAACCTGCGAAGCAGTTACTATATAGCGCATCAGCGGTTACAGCAGTTTATTGAGCAGCCAGTTAAAGGGCCTTTAGTCACCAGTGTTGGACGCCTAACCGATCAAAAAGCTTTGTTACTGCGCCAACCCTACGAAAACCAGCAAGTGCTTGATGCATTGTGTGAAAAGTTAAATGAACAGCAAGGACGTATGATAATTTTAGGTTCCGGTGACGCGGCCCTTGAAGATGTCATGACAGCCGCCATGGCGCGTAATAGTAACCTATTGTTTTTAAAGGGTTATGGTAATAACGTTGGCGAATTACTGTATGAGTTAGGAGACTTATTCTTGATGCCAAGCTCCTTTGAACCGTGCGGTATTAGCCAAATGCTAGCTATGCGAGCTGGACAGCCTTGTTTAGTGCACCAAGTTGGTGGCTTAAAGGATACCATTACACATATGGAAAATGGTTTTAGTTTTAGTGGTGACACATTACAAACACAAAGCGAGGCGCTAGTAACGTGCTTTGCTAATACTCTTACTCTGAAACAAGAACAACCTAAACAATGGGTCGAAATTGTCAGCAATGCAAAGGCTGCTCGCTTTACATGGTCCCACGTAGCAAAGGACTATATTAGTAAACTTTATAATTAATACTGCTATTTATCATCTTACTAGCTATAATGGATTGTAATAACATTATGATTTAGTTACTTAGTATTGTTTTTTATTTTGTAACTAACCATCAATAGTCGAGTTTAAGGGTGAAAAAGTGCAAGTATTTGTTGCGCGCCAAGCAATATTCAATCGTCGTCAACATGTAGTTGCCTACGAATTGTTGTTTCGTAATAGTAGTGATAATTATTTTCCGGATATTGAAGAAAGTGTCGCAACGGCGAAACTGATCATGGAAAATCAGCTTAATTTTGGCACTCGACATATTACTTCTGGTAAAAAAGCACTGATAAATATCGGTCCTGATTCTTTAAAAATGGATTTATGTGCATTTTTGCCTTCGCAAGATGTGGTACTTGAGTTGCTCGAAACAATTGAGCCGACTGAAGAAAACTACCAGCTATGTCGTGCGCTGTTTCATAAAAACTTTGTGTTAGCACTTGACGATTTTGTATATGAGCCTAAGTGGGAAAGGTTTTTAAAACTTGTTAAATTAATCAAATTTGATATTCAAATAACTCCTTTGCAGCAAATTGAACCGCTTATTCGACGGCTGCAAAAATACAAAAAGCTAAAGTTGCTTGCCGAAAAAGTCGAAACTATTGATGATTTTAAAATAGCTCATAAGATGGGCTTTGATTATTTTCAGGGTTATTTTTTTGCCAAGCCGGTAGTCATTCAACAAAGAGACATTGATATAAACTATGCATTAGCCTTGACCATCTATGCACAAGTTATGAAAGAGCATCCTGATATCAATGCGATTGCGCGATTGTTTCAATTAGATACAGCGTTAGCATTTAAGTTATTAAGATTGATCAACAGCGGTGTGTTTCCTGTCCAAAAAGAAATAGAGTCACTCAAACAGGCTTTAGTTTATTTAGGTCATGATCATATAAAGAAGTTTGTTAGCTTGATTATCACCGCTCACGTTGCACAAACGAAACCTAACGAATTGATCAAAATGTGTATCATTCGGGCCCGATTTTGTGAGCTGATAGCGAAAAAGATAGCGCCTTCGCAAGCGAATAGTGCCTTTTTAACCGGTCTTTTTTCGTTGTTGGATGCAATATTAGATCGCCCAATGGAGCAATTACTCCTTCGTTTACCATTTCCAGAACCAATCAAAGACGCTCTAATGGAAGAAAAAAACACCCTGTATTATATCCTTGCAACAGTAAAAGCGTATGAATCAGGTAGCTGGTGGGCTATGGAGCAAGCAGTTGTATTTATTAACATAAATAGTGATTTACTGCCGAAGTTTTATCGAGATGCGCTAGACTGGTCAAACATACATAAGCACAACTAATAAGTCGAGCCCAATAATGCGTAATCAAAATATGGATGTTATTCGTGGTGTTGCTGTGCTTGGCTTAATGTACATGAATGCCTATTCCTTTGGTTTATTTGAATTTGGTTACGTACCATTACAGTCCCCGCCTTTTTCGGATCATGTTATTCAATGGGTGAGCCTTAGTGTTATTGACGGCCGCTTTCGCAGCTTATTTTGCTTACTCTTTGGTGCTGGCTTATATATTCAGTGGCAGCGTTACCAGCAGGTTGAGCAATTGCAAAAACGCTTAAAAGTATTGGCCGTGTTTGGTTTACTACATGGCTTTTTGTTGTGGGCTGGTGATATTTTGTTTATCTATGCATGCGCAGGTTGGTTGGTCATACAGTACCTTGATGCGAGTGACGAGATGTTATTAAAACGCGGTTGGCAATTTCTATCATTAGCCGCAGCGATAACTTTTTTGATAGCCTTAATTGACCCCACACTGACTATCTATCGAGATTCAGCCGATTTTTTAGCAAGTTATAATGCTTCACGAGGATCGGCATTAACTATTTTTGTCAATAATAGTGTGATGTTTATCGTGATGCTCATTGCACTTCCGCTGATCACTTTGTGGATGGCTGCAGGATTAATGCTATTCGGTATTTATGGCTATAAAAATAAACTGTTTGAGACTGGTTTAACTAAATTAAGCAAAATCAGAGTTTTGTCAATTGCGCTACTGTTAAGTGCGATTAGGATCAGTTTTGAATATCAATCTAGCTTATTTATTAGTGCATTAAAAGAACCCGTAAGCTGGTTTGCAGCATTATTCACAGCCCTATTAATTATTCATTTTGTGGTAAGGCTGACGACAAAACATGACTTTCACTTTATTGCATTGCAGCGTGCAGGAAGGCTCGCATTAACTTTATATCTAATGCAAACTATTTGCTTGTTAGTGTTGTTTAAAGTTTTTTATCCGCACTGGGTGCTAAGCTTTAATCATTTAGAATATTACGTATTAGTGAGTGGTTTAGTCATTTTTCAACTTAGCTTTAGTGTGATTTATTCGCGTTATTTTAAGCAAGGTCCAATGGAATTTATTTGGCGAAAGTATACAAATGCTGCTTGAGTTGAAGCTACTGCAAATAGTGTGGTAATTTTTTCTCTGTCACTGTAGGTTAAAATTAGCGCAAACCTACATACCGTAAAACAGAGCAATCGTTTAAGTATAAACAAACCGACTAGGTGCTTGCTGTGAAAAGGCTAATAGTTGGTTTAACAGCGCTTTATACTGCGTGATTAATTTTAACAAGTGGCTTCTATTGTTTGCAATCTGTGCCTTGTCTAAATCGCTTTTAAATTCAACTGCGCTCGCATCTTAAGGTGGTTTGGGTATACAATATCGGCCTTTAAAATTAATGTGAATTTGGCTCATGACAGACTTAAAACGATTAAATAAATTTATTAGTGACACCGGTTTTTGTTCACGACGCGAAGCGGATAAATATATTGAAGATGGTCGTGTTACTGTCAATGGTATACGACCGGAAATGGGTGTCAAAGTAGCATTGTCTGACACGGTACTGATTGATGGTAAGCCGCTGAAGAAAGTGCCGAAACGGGCGTACATCGCTTACAACAAACCCGTTGGTATAACCTGTACAACTGAGCGTAAAATTCAAAGTAATATCGTCAAAGCGGTTAACTACCCAGATCGTATTTTTCCAATTGGTCGCTTAGATCGGCCATCAGAAGGGTTGATATTTCTGACAAATGAAGGGGATATCGTCAATAAAATTCTTCGTGCTGGCAATAATCATGAAAAAGAATATGTTGTTACAGTCGACAAGCCATTAAATCGTCAGTTTGTGAATAAGATGGCAGGTGGTTTACCAATTTTAGATACAGTCACGAAAAAATGCAAAGTTACACAAACAGGACCGCAACAATTTACTATTGTATTAACGCAAGGTTTGAATCGTCAAATTCGTCGTATGTGCGAGTACTTGGGCTATGAAGTGGTCACCTTAAAACGCGTACGTATTATGAATGTCACGTTAAAAGGCTTAAATGTTGGCCAGTGGCGCCATTTAACTGAGCAAGAAATGGCTGAGATTAATAATTCGATTGCCGACTCGGGCAAAACCGAAGAGTTATCAGTGGATGAGAACAAACAACCTGCGAATATCAGCAAGCCGAAACAAGCACGCACGCCTTACAAAGAAAACGATAAAAAGCGTGATTTTGCTAAGCATGTCAAACAAGGCCGTTTTGATTCTAAAAATGACCAAACTAACGCCAAACCTGCAAGAAGAAATAGCACCACTCGCACAGGCACATTAAGCCTTAAAAAATAAGATCAAATTGTAAAACCAGGAACAACATAAATTGTGCTCCTGGTTTTATTTAAACCTCAGTTATTTTGCTTTTGGCACCTCAATTTTAAATAGCACGGTATAAAGCACCGGCACTACGATTAATGTCAACACGGTTGCAAAGCCTAAACCAAACATAATCGTCACCGCCATTGATTGGAAGAACACATCAAATAATAATGGGATCATTCCTAAAATGGTGGTGATTGCTGCCATCGCAACGGGGCGCACACGGCTTACACCGGAATCAAATACTGCTTGATAAGGCTCTTTGCCTTCACTGAGCTCAAGGTTGATCTGATCTACCAACACAATGCCATTTTTAATCAACATACCGCTTAAGCTTAATAACCCAAGTAGCGCCATAAAACTAAATGCGGCGTTCATCACTAGCAAGCCGGCGCTGACACCGATGATTGCTAAAGGTACTGTGGCCCAAATAACCAGTGGTTTTTTTACTGAGTTAAATAGCAACACAGTGACTGCAAACATCGCTAAATAGCCCAAAGGTAACGAGCCAAAAATAGCTTTTTTTGCCTTTGTTGATGATTCAAACTCACCGCCCCATTGTAATTCATAGCCATTAGGGAGTTTAATTGCTTCAATACCTGGCCTGACTCTTGAAAATAGTTTAGCGGGTGTTTCATCGCCTATTACGTCATGATCGGCCATTACTGTAATAGTACGTTTGCGATCGCGGCGCATTATTAGGCTGTCTTCCCACTGTACAACAAACTCATCCACCACTTGAGTAACTGGCACGAATACGCCTAATACTGGGCTGTATATTTGTAGGTCACGGAGGCTTTCAACATTAAGACGCTCTTGTGCAGGTGAGCGGGCAATAATGGGGATCTGTTGAGTACCATCTTTGTAAATGCCGACTTTTTTACCGGAAAAACTGGTTAATAATAGTTGGTCCAAGTCTGTTTTAGCGATACCCAGACGCCGCGCTTTTTGTTCGTTAAGTTGCGGGCGAATGAGTTTTGAGCGTTCACGCCAATCATCACGAATATTATAAGCACCGGCATCTTTTGCTAGCACTTCTTTTGCTTGTTTAGCTAATTGGCGAAGCACTACTGGATCAGCCCCCGAAAAACGCGCTTCTATTTTAGCATCAGTAGAAGGGCCTATTTCCATACGTTTTATTTTAAGCTTGGCATCAAATACATGGTTGTATTCATAGTCGCGAACTTTTGCAATCATCGTCGCCACTGCTTCGCGGTCTTTTACACGGATAATTAATTGACCATAAGCTGGGTATGATTTTTCAGGTGCGTAGGTCAACATAAACCGTGGTGCGCCTTGGCCTATCGTTGATGTTACTTCTTCGACCAGCTCATCTTTTTGTAAGAATGCTTCGAGTTTGGCGACGCCATCTAAAGTGGCATGAATATCAGCCCCTTGTGTATGCCAATAATCTACGTAAAACATTGGCGTGTTAGAAGCTGGAAAAAACGCTTGTTTAATAAACTTAAAGCCAAAAACAGAGCTAGCTAATAAAACGACCATCAACAATAAAGTGGTTTTACGAAAACGCATCGAGGTGCTTAATAAACTTTTATATAGATTAAAGATCACACCTTGATATGGGTCTTCATCATGGCTTTGCTGCTTGAGCTCTGTTTCTTTAAACATTAAGTCAGCAAAGAAAGGAGTCAAGGTAATGGCAGTGATCCAGCTTAATAATAATGAGATAAATAATACCCAAAATAAGCTGCCGGCAAATTCCCCACTAGCGTCAGAGCTTAAGCCAATTGGCGCAAATGCAGTAATAGCAATCACGGTTGCGCCAAGTAAAGGCCACTTTGTTTGCTCCACTATATTAGCCGCTGCTTTTATCTTTGTTTGCCCTCGCTTTAGGTTTATTAAAATACCTTCAGTGACTACGATGGCGTTATCAACCAACATTCCTAATGCAATGATCAGTGCACCTAAAGAGATACGTTGTAAATCAATCGCAAACAGTTTCATGAAAATGAATGTACCTAATACGGTCAGCAATAAAATTGCCCCGATCAGTACGCCACTTTTAAAGCCCATAAAGACAAGCAGGACAACAATAACGATAGCGACAGCTTCGAGTAAGCTGATGATAAAGCCATTGACTGATTTTTCGACTTCAACAGGTTGGTTATAAACGGTATTTATTTCCATGCCATGGGGGCGCTGATATTCAAGCGATGCTAAATGCGCTTTAATGTTATCGCCTATATCCACAACGTTTACACCACTGCTAAACGATACGCCAACGAGCAAGGCTTGCTGCTGGTTAAAACGGATTACATTATTAGGTACTTCGGCGTATTCACGAAACACCGTTGCAACGTCACCGAGGTAAATCAGTTCATTTTCACCTGGTTTTGAGATCAGTAGATTTTCGAGCTCTTTTACGTCTTTGAATTCGCCTGTTGGGTGCAGTCTAATTGATTCATCGCCTACGCGTATTTTACCTGCATTCGATACGGTATTTTGTGATTGCAATAATTGATAAATTCTAGTTGGTGCAATACCAAGCTGCGCCAGCTTACGCGTCGATATTTCAACCATCACCTGTGCTTGTTGTTCACCACTGACGGTCACTTTACCTACGCCGTCAACGAGTACCAGTTCGCGCTTTAAGTAATCAACATAGTTTTTTAGTTCGTCATAAGAGTAACCATCGCCAGTGACGGCATACATTACGCCGTATACGTCGCCAAAATCATCTAAAATGGTACTTGGGTATACACCACTTGGCAGTGATGAAGCGTTATCGTTAATCTTGCGCCGTAGCTCATCCCAAATTTGTCGTAAGTCTTGTTTGCGATAGTTGCTTTTCATTTCAACGGTAATTTGTGATTTCCCTGGAGATGAAATGCTGGTTACGTAATCCACATACGGCAATTGTTGAATTGCATTTTCAATCGGAAAAGTAACTTCATCTTCTACCTGTTGTGGTGAAGCGCCAGGATATAAGGTGATCACCATGGCTTTTTTTATTGTAAATTCAGGGTCCTCAAGCTGACCAAGTCCTAAATAAGATACTACGCCACCGATTAATAGTAATAGCGCGCACATCCAACTGACGACCTTTTGTTTTATGGCAAGTTCAGCAATGCTCATTTTATAAGCCTCGCTCTTTTTGCCACGGACGTACTTGCATGCCTTCTTTAAGGTAGTGAACACCAGCCGCGACCACAGTTTGACCTTGCTCTAAACCAGCAAGCACTTCAATACCACGTCGATGTAATTGGCCAACTTCAACAGCTTGCTTTTTCACCTTGCCAGTCTGTGGATCGTATAGCCAGACATAGCTGTTATTAGTAGGCTGTGTTGGTTCAGAGAACACCGCTTCAACAGGGAGTAAAATATAGTGTGATTGCGAGTGAGTAACTTTACTTAGATCAATATCTACACTGCCGGTCATGCCTGCCAACAGGTTAAAATCTTTAGGCACTGGTAATGAAAATACCACCTTGTAAGTTAATGTGGCTGGATCTGCTTGGGTGTCGAATTCTTTAATCATTAAGGTATATGATTTATTTGGGAAACCGTCAAAAACCACGCTTGGCTGATAGTCAATGTCTTTATCAATACGGGCGATTAGTTTTTCGGGTACTTGAATGATCACATCCATTAAATCACGGGTTTCTAAGCGAAGAATGTTTTGTTTTGCTTGGATATTCTCAAAGTTTTTAACAAACACTTTGGAAACGGTGCCGCTAAAAGGGGCACGTAATTCGCTATTATCTAAGTTGGTTTTTGCAATTTTTAATGCCGACTCAGCTACCTGTTTATTGGCAAGTGCCTGATCAAGTTCGGATTGACTGGTAATTGATTTATTAAATAGTTTTTGTACGCGTTCAAGTTGCGAGTGCGCCAATTCAAAACGTGCTTTTCGCTCATCATATTGCAGTTGAAAATCTTCAGGGTCTAACTTGGCAAGGAGTTGATCTTTTTCAACATGTTGACCTGCCAATGCCGGGAACTCTAATAACTCACCGTTAACTCTAAACGCCAAATAAGAGCCTTGATTTGCCACTACTTCTGCCGGAAAACTGCGTATTGTCTGATCTGAGTTAGTATCAATTTCAAATAGTTTTACTGGACGAATAGCTTGTTCGACGTGAGTGTCGGTATTTGATTCTTTACAGGCGACTAAACTCAGTATTAATGTTGATATAATTAAAACTGGCGACAGTTTCATGGTCTTCTCCGTGGCTATGAAAACATAAATTAGATGCAGCATACGCCGCGAACATATAAAATAAAAATTATTAAATTTTAAAAAGATCATAAATAAAATTTATGATTTTAAGTTGGACCATTATGAACTTAGTGCAGTTAAAAATGCTTGATGCCATTGTTCGCACTCAAAGCTTGTCGCAAGCTGCTTTAGCACTGTATAAATCGCAACCAGCTTTAACGTTAGCTATTAAGAAACTTGAAGCTGAGCTTGGTTTTGAATTGTTAGATCGTAGCCATTATCGATTGCAATTAACTGAAAAGGGTCGTATTTATCATCGCGAAGCAGCATTATTATTAGATGCTCAGGCACATTTAGCACAACTGGCCAGTGAACTTGCACTTGGTAATGAAGCAAATTACAAAATTTGTTATGAGCAGTTATGTCACCAAGCACTGTATAACGATATTATTTGCAATGCTTTTGTTAAACATACCAGCACCGAGTTTAGTGTAACCAGCGGAAAACGCTTTGTTTCTCTTGAGCAAGTTAATAAAGGACAAGCAGACTTAGGGATTGGTCCGTGGTTTGATTTGTTTCATGCTACAGGCGATTTAGAAAGTTTACCGATTGGCAAGCTCGATATTGGTATTGTTAGTGTGACAGGATTAGTGCCAGATAAAGTAACTTATCAACAATTACAGAACTTTCCTTGTTTAGCGATGTTTGAAAGTGATATGAGTTTTGACTCTGATCGTTTATCGTATTCAAAAGGCTCTACCATGATGAAAATTGATGATATATCAACTTTAAAATCGTTTTTATTATCGGGAGCTGGCTGGGCAATGATGAGTTTAGCGCATTGTCAAAATGAACTTGAAAGTGGTGTATTACAACAAATTAAAATACTAGACAGAGAAAATACTTTTAGCGCACAGATCAGAGTATTCCGACAAAATGCCACTCATCATGGACCCGTGGCAAGAGCCGTGTGGCAAGATTTTAAGCAGTTAAGTAAAACGTTTTTAGGGTCGTAAATGCAAGCCAGTAAAGAAGACAAAATTTATACTGTGATGGCGAATATACCGCCAGGAAAAGTAGCCAGTTATGGACAAGTAGCGGCAATGGCAGGATTGCTAAATAATGCTCGGCTAGTAGGGCGGTTATTAAAGTTAATGCCAAAAGATTCAAGCATACCTTGGCATAGAGTGATCAACAGCCAAGGTAAAATTTCTTTTCCTGAAGGGACAGCGCAGTACCAAAAGCAATATCAATTACTGCAAAGTGAAGGCGTAATTTTTAAAAATGGTCGTGTTAATATGCGTCAATTTCAGTGGGACTAATTAAAAAATTTAACCGACCGTAATAATATAGCGGCTGATTGCAATATAGTGACAAACACAGCCTGCAATCACAAATACATGCCAAAGTGCGTGGCTATATTGACGACTTTTAGCACTATAAAAGAGTGTGCCGAGACTATACAAAATCCCTCCACTGAGTAACCACCATAGTGCGTTTACTGGCACATTTAAATAAAGCGGGTAGACAATTGCAACTGCAAACCAACCCATTAATAAATATGTTGATAAAGACACCTTTTTGTTTTGTTTTTTCACCATTAATTTATAGCACACTCCGCCAAGTGCTAAAGACCATATAAATACCAGCGTTAAAATCGACCAAATTCCGGTTAATGAGAGTACTAAAAAAGGGGTGTAAGTGCCTGCAATCAAAATATAAATAGCACAGTGGTCACATTTTTTATAAAAAGCCCGCGCACCTATGCTGCTACTGCTGTGATAAAGCGTAGATGATAAAAACAGCAACAATAAACTACCGCCATAAACAATTGCACTGACCGTTGCTTCAATCGTGTGTGTCTTGCCGGTAAGCTCCCACAATACAAACAATGAAAATATAACGCCTGCGCCGTGAGACAGGCTATTAAGTTGCTCTTCTTTTTTAGAATAAGCGGGTTCAACCGACATGACATACTCATCATAAAACATTAATTTGGATTTGAGTGTACAAGTGTACGCTGAAACTTTCAATGCTTATTTATTGACTATATTTTGGTTTTTTTAACCAATTTGAATGGTTTTAAAATTCACATCATCAATAGGTTATGCACTTGTGTGATTTAAAGTGCATAAAAAACAATTAGTTAAAATTTATTTCGTGGTTGGCACAACCTTTGATTAAGTAATAGCGACTAACTTAATAACACAATAGGGAATACCATCATGAAAAGCATTATTAAACTATCTGTTGCAGCACTTTTGGTTGTTGGTTCTACACAAGCAAGTGCAAATGACGGTCAATTAGATATTACTCAAACGCTATCAAGCAGCATTGCACAATACATTGAAAGTACGAGTAATGAATTACAAAGCAAATTAAAACAGTCATTGTTTAGTGATTCGCAAAAAATGTTAACCGAACTGTTTTCTCAGCAAAGCGAGCAATCAGCTGAAGTAGGTGTAGCTGAAAATACATCACAACTCGTTGCAACTAGCAATGCAGTAAAAGTTGAGGGTTAAAGTAATGAGCAGCGAATTAGGATTATTAGCTTTAATGTTAGCACCCGTTGTAAGCTTGTTAAGTGCGTATGCATCAGTTGAATTGTTACGTAATGTAGGGCAGTGGCTAAACATAGGCTAAGGGGATACCGATAAGTAATAATCAGTAACATTGATCTTGTTTGCTGCAGTGCACGTAACGTAATGCATAGTTAAACTGATGTAGTGAGCCTTATGAAACGTGCAATCTTTCCATTACCTGTATTTATTTTACCAAGTGGGTATACGCGGTTAAGAATTTTCGAACCTCGTTATCTTGATATGGTAAAAGAATCACTTAAAAATGATCATGGATTTGTTCTTTGCCAGTATGATGTTGATAGTCATCTCAACGTTCCTAAGTATGGATGCTTAGTGGATATTATTGACTTTTCACAAGATCAACAAGGGCAATTACTGATTGATGTGGTAGCTAAATCTGTAGTTGAGTTAACTGATGTAACTGAAGATAAGCAGCAGCTACGTTTCGGTCAGCTATCAGCACCTACAATGCCCTTTTGGTTTGAACAACCCCATAATTTAGATCGCGATGATACATATTTAGTAACTGCTTTAGAGCAGTTGTTTGATGTTAATACAGAATTAACCGATTTATATCGCCAGACACACTTTGATGATTTGAACTGGGTTATTGCTAGATGGCTTGAATTATTACCTATTTCAATTGATAAAAAACAACAGCTTGCCTTTAAATCAGACTTTGCGAATATTCACTCTTTCCTTCATACTGTGATTAATAACGAATTTTCCTAATTAATATGATCTTAATTTAGTTGCCCTGCGTATTGAATAAGCAAGAACACTAATGGGAATATTATGATGGTGAGTCAACAACTTTCAACACGTTGTGAACCTAACACAGGTAATTACACTGCCATGCCACAAACGCCAAGCAAAGAACTTGCTGATGCATTATCTGCGGTTGCAGCTAATCGCGATAAACAAGCATTCGCTTATTTATTTGCGTACTTTTCACCAAAAATAAAACGCTTTGGTATCAAGCAATTTAACTCAGAAGCACAAGCGATGGAATTAGTACAAGACACGCTTACTTCCGTGTGGCGAAAAGCACATCTCTATAATAATGATAAAGGCGCTGCTACAACGTGGGTATATACCGTAATGCGAAACGCATCATTTGATATGCTCAGAAAAATGAAAAGTAATAAAGAAGATAATATTAGCGAAGATATTTGGCCGTTAGTTGAGCAACATGATAATGCTGACTATGAATTTAGTGATCATCTTGAAAATCAACAAATAAAAAATTACCTAGATAAATTACCCCAAGCTCAACGCGATGTGGTTAAAGGCGTTTATTTTCAAGATATGTCACAAGAGCAACTTGCAGAACAATTGAACATTCCAATTGGTACCGTGAAGTCACGTTTACGTTTAGCGTTACAAAAATTACGCAATGAAATGGGAGACCGCAATGATTAAACATCACCCAAGCGATGCGCTATTAGCGCAGTATTGTAATGCGTCATTACCGGCAAGTATAAACGTCGCCGTCGCTATTCATCTTGATATGTGTAGTTGCTGTAAAGAAAAAGTGCAACGCATTGAAGCAAACAATGCCGTAGATGTGTTTGGCACTGATGATGAGCATCCTCAAACTACAGATTTAGCTATTGATGAATTATCATTAATTGATGCAATTACAGCAGATGTAACTGCTGATGAGGTATACAAGGTCGCGCCTCAAACTATCCTTGTTAATCAGCAAAATTATCAATTGCCCCGTGCTCTTGCCCGTATTTCACATAGCAAATTTATGCAAATGGGGAAATTATCACGTTCTCGTATCGATCTAGATGATGGTGCGTTACGTTCTAGCTTATTGCACATTGATGCTGGTGGAGAAATCCCTGAACATACTCACACTGGTTTCGAATTGACTTTATTACTTGATGGCGAGTTTAGTGATGAAGAGGGTCAATATGTGCCTGGCGACTTTATGTGGCTCGATGGTCGTCATCAACATACCCCGATCACAGAAAAAGGTTGTTTATGTTACACAGTAGTCAGTAGTGCTCTACACTTTAAGAAGGGACTGAGTAAGTTACTCAATCCAATTGGCAATTTGATTTACTAGGAGTGTATATGCAGCAATCGACTATTCAAATAGGCATAAGTGCATGCCTTGCAGGTGAGAAAGTTCGGTTTGATAGTGGCCATAAAAAATCAAATTTTTGCATGGATGAATTCGCAAAACATGTTGAATATAAACGCTTTTGTCCCGAAGTGGCGGTAGGTCTACCGATCCCAAGACCGACAATTAGACAAGTTAAAGTAGGCACAACTATTAAAGTGTGCCGTCCTGACGGCAGTGGTGATGTTGGCCCACAATTGACAGAATATGGTAAAAAAGTTGCCACAGAGCAGGCTGCACAATTAAGCGGCTTTGTTTTTTGTGCTAAAAGTCCAAGCTGCGGCATGGAACGGATCAAAATATATAATGAAGCAGGCACAGGTAATACATCTGAAGGCGTGGGTTTTTTTGCTGCGCAAATTATGGCTCACAACCCATTGTTACCGTGTGAAGAAAATGGTCGTTTAAATGATATGCACTTGCGTGAAAACTTTGTGATGCGAGTGTTTACTTATAAAAACTGGCAATTGTTGCGTCAACAACCAGCAACCCTGCATAGGTTAACGCAGTTTCATGCGCAATATAAGTATTTGTTAATGGCTCACAATTATCAGGCATATAAAGATCTTGGTAATTTACTGGGCACCTATGTTGGCGATGATTTTGAGCAGCTTGCTGACGATTATATTGCAGGTTTAATGGCAGCGCTGAAAAGACCTGCATCACGCAAAAATAACAGCAATACTTTAATGCACTTACAAGGCTACTTTAAAAAACATTTATCCAAAATTGAAAAAGAAGAGCTACGAGATGCAATTGATGAATATCGCTCAGGTTTAGTGCCGCTGTATGTACCGCTGACACTCTTAAAACATCATTTGAAAGTACATCCAAACGAATACTTAGCAAAGCAAGTTTATTTCAGCCCTTATCCTCACGAACTAAAATTACGCTACGGAATTTAATGAACACTGTATTTTGGTTTAGGCGCGATTTGCGCCTTTTTAATAATCATGCCCTTTATCAAGCAATCGACAATGGTTGTAAAGACGCTATATTTTTTATCACTGAGCAACAATGGCAACGCCATGGTGTTGCTTCAATACAAATTGATTTGCTAAAACGAAGGTTAAACTTCTTAGGTCAGTTACTAGCTGATAATGGCATCACCTTGCATATCATTGAAGAGGGTAATTACGCAGGATGTGTGCAGCAGTTAAGCGAGTTCTGCCAGCGACATTCAGTAACGCAGTTATTTGCCAATAAAGAATATGAAATTAATGAAGTTGAGCGCGATAACGCATTTTTACATCATGCTGATAAACTTAAAGTATCAGTTACCTTGTTTGATGGTGACGTGGTTGCACCGCCTGGAACGGTACTGAATCAAAGTGGTGAGATGTTTAAGGTGTTCACCCCTTTTAAAAATGCCTGGCTAAAGCAATATCAAGATACTCATTTTTATTTTCAAGCCCCCCCGACAATGTTTAGCCCAATACCTTGGCAAGGTTCAGCGTTACTTACCGTTGACGATTCCTCACATAAGTGGCCAGTTGATGATGCGTCATTAAGTCAAATCTGTGCCCGCTTTATCAGCGATAAATTACTCAGCTATAAAGATCAGCGAGATATTCCAAGTATTAAAGGCACATCAGGCTTAAGTCCGTATTTAGCTTTAGGAATTGTCAGCGTTCAGCAATTAATTGCTCTTGTACAGCAACAATATGTCGATGCTTTAAGTAGCTCTAAAAGCAATTTATTTACTTGGGTCAACGAGTTAGTGTGGCGTGAGTTTTATCGTCATTTAATTGTGGCTTATCCAAAACTTAATAAATATAACAACTTTAATGAGAAATATGACCCAGTAAAGTGGCGAACTGATGAGGCTGATTTTACTGCTTGGTGTGAAGGTAAAACAGGCTACCCGCTTGTTGATGCCGCTATGAGGCAGCTTATTCAAACTGGCTGGATGCATAATCGCTTACGAATGGTGGTTGCCAGTTTTCTTACCAAACACTTGTTAATTGATTGGCGTAAAGGTGAACGTTTCTTTATGCAGCATTTGATCGATGGCGATTTAGCGTCTAACAATGGCGGTTGGCAATGGGCTGCAAGTACCGGCTGCGATGCCCAGCCATACTTTAGAATATTCAACCCGATTACTCAAAGTGAGCGATTTGATCCTGATGGTCATTTTATTCGTAAGTATATACCGGAGTTGGAAAATGTGCCGAATAAGCAAATTCATTTTCCACATGAATATTTAGCGAAAAGCGGCAAAGCAAAAGCGGTTTATTGGCCAGCAATCGTTGATCATAAAACGGCTCGCTTACGAGCGCTTGATGCATTTAAGGTATGATATGAGCAACCACAGAACAGATAAATTTATCGCGATATACCAAAAGCTAAGTAAAGAAAATCTACATTTACTGAGTGATATTTATGCTGCAGACATTCACTTTTCTGATCCATTGCATGAAGTCGATGGTTTAGCTGACTTACATCAATATTTTGCTAAACTTTATAGTAATGTTATTGAATGCACGTTTGATATCAGTGACACTGTTAGTGTAGGCGATAATGCTTTTGTTTACTGGACTATGTATTATCGCCATCCAAAGCTTAGCAATGGCCAGCAAATAGCCGTAGCAGGCCATAGCAAGTTAACATTTACTGGTGACAAAATCAGCCTTCATAAAGACTACTTTGATGCTGGTGCATTACTTTATCGACATATCCCTATTCTCGGTTCAATTATTAAATACATAGATAATAAGGCAGCGGAATAATGATCACGCTTATAACAGGTGCAACATCAGGTATTGGTGAACAACTTGCGAAACTGTATGCGCAAGCCGGGGATACAGTGATCGCTTGTGGGCGTAACCAAGAAAAACTAAACGAACTTGCGCAACTAACGAATATTGAAAGTTGTCAGTTTGACGCTACTGATTTACAAGCAATACGAAGTAGCACTGTTGCTTATACGCAATTTGATCGCGTTATTCTTAATGCTGGCAATTGTGAGTATATCGATGATGCGCATAATTTTGACAGTGCATTGTTTACCCGCGTTGTTACTACTAATTTGCTTTCGATGGGTTATTGTCTTGAGGCTTTACTACCGAGGATAAAGTCCGGTGGTCAGTTGGTGATTGTCAGTTCAAGCGTAACTTATTTACCGTTACCGCGCTCTGAAGCATATGGCGCATCAAAAGCTGGGGTCAGTTACTTAGCAAAAAGTTTAGCCATTGATTTAGCTGATATTGACGTAACCTTAGTGCACCCAGGCTTTGTTAAAACACCGTTGACTCAAAAAAACGATTTTCCAATGCCAATGGCAGTTACTGCAGAAAAAGCGGCAAATTATATTATCAAAGGGGTCGCTAAGCGCCGCAAAGAGGTGCATTTTCCTTATCGTTTCACCCTTATTTTAAAATGTTTACGCATGTTGCCGCTGCCAATTTGGCTCATGCTTGCAAAAGGATTAAGTCGTTGAAAAAAATAGCAATTATAGGTTCTGGAATTGCAGGATTAAGCTGCGCGCATTTGTTGCACAAAAAGTATGATATTACGGTATTTGAAAAAAACAACTACATTGGTGGGCACACCGCAACGATAGATATACAGGTTGATGGTGTTAAGCATGCTATTGATACTGGCTTTATTGTTTTTAATGATCGCACTTACCCTTATTTTGAAAAGCTGTTAAAGCGCATCGGCGTTGAACGACAACCGACAGAAATGAGTTTTAGTGTGCATAATCAGCAAACTGGTTTTGAATACAATGGCCACACTTTTGCCAGTTTGTTTGCTCAAAAGCGCAATATATTTCGTCCGCGCTTTTGGAAGTTACTCAGTGATATTGTGCGTTTTAACACGTTGTGTAAAAAACTATATCATGACAACGACTACCAAAGTGAGCAGATGTTAGGTCAGTTGCTCGACCAACACGGTTTTAATGATTTTTTTCGTTACCATTATATTTTGCCAATGGGCGCGGCTATCTGGTCAACAAGTATTAAAGAAATGAGTAATGTAGGGGTTGAGTTTTTTGTAAAATTCTTTTTCAATCATGGCTTATTAGATATTACTAATCGTCCGCAGTGGTATGTTATTCCCGGTGGTTCAAGGGAATATATCAATCCATTGATCAGTGGTTTTAAAGATAAAATAAAATTGAACACGGATATACAGTCTATTTTTCGCACCCCAGAGCAGGTGTTGATCCGATTGAAAAATGGTACCGTTGAGCAATTTGATAAAGTTATTTTTGCTTGTCATTCTGATCAAGCTCTCGCTTTACTTGAAAACCCAAGCACTGATGAAAAAGCAATTTTATCAGCCATTCCCTACACTGAAAATTCAGTGATTTTGCATACTGACACTGCTTTGCTGCCAAAACGTAAAGCCGCATGGGCCAGTTGGAATTATCTACTTACCGATAATCTTGATAAAGCTGCTGTTGTGACTTATCAAATGAATATTTTGCAAGGCATAACAAGTAAAACGCAATTTTGTGTCACGCTTAATCACCGTGAGGGAATTGATAAAACTAAAATACTCCGAGAATTTACGTATCATCATCCAGTATTCAATAAAACGTCTATTGCTGCTCAGCAACAGAAACAGCTTATTGATGGAGCCAACAACAGTTATTTTTGTGGCGCTTATTGGTATAACGGATTTCACGAAGACGGCGTGAAAAGCGCTGTAGATGTTGCTCGCAAACTTGGGGTTGAATTTGAATAGTGCACTTTTAATCGGTGATGTTCGTCATCACCGATTAGCAATTAAAGCGCATAGCTTTAATTATCAGTTGTACATGATGTGGGTTGATCTTAATGCTCCTCAGCAACTTGATGGTGTTCACCCTTGGCTTGGAACAACAGGCTTTAAAGCACTTAAATTTAAACAATCAGATTATCTTAATCGTGATTTAGATACTCAACAACCAATCAAACAACGAGCAATTGATAAAATTGTCGAGCTGGGGATTACTGCTCCGTTTAGTAATGTTTATATGCTCGGACAGCTGCGCTGTTTTGGGGTGTATTTTAGCCCAGTTAACTTTTTCTTCTATGAAACGGCTGATGGCGATTTTCCCTATATGGTCGCTGAAGTGAGTAATACCCCCTGGAACGAGCGACACTATTACTTGGTTGATTTACACAAGAAAGTGAACTTTAAAAAGGCTTTCTCCGTATCACCATTTATGAATTTAGATATGGATTACCACTGGAAAGTGCGTTTAACAAAGCACAATACTATGATCCATATAGAAAATAAAAAAGATAATACGCTATTATTTACTGCCAGTTTGCGTTTACAACGCCAGTCACTCAGTCGTGCTGCGGTTACTGCGTTACTGAAACGTTTTCCTGCTATGACAATCACTGTGATGAAAGGAATTTACGTACAGGCGTTTAAACTATTTTGTAAGCGAGTGCCTTTTTTAGGTCACTCAGGCAAGAATTGATAAGCTAAAATAATGAAGGTCATGAGATGGAAAAAGTATCCAGTTTAGCTGATAACGCATCAAGTAGCTTGTTAAGTAAGCTGTATAAAAAGTTAGTCATTGGTGCGTTTGATAGCATTGAAGTCGGCGCGATTACCCTAGTTGATGGTAACGACGTTCAACACTTTGGTGATCCTCAAAGTCACTTGCAGGCTAAAGTAGTTGTTAATAATCCGGCAATGTATAAAGCATTTGCGCTCTCTGGCAGTGTCGGAGCTGGCGAAGCTTATATTTTAGGCCAGTGGGAATGTACTAACTTAACTCAGTTGATTGAAATTTTTGCCATTAATCAGGCTCAACTGGACCAATTTGAACGTAAGTTTGCGTTTATTAGTAATCTTTACAATCGAATAAACCACCGTAAAAACAAAAATTCTGAGCAAGGTTCAAAGAAAAACATTGTTGCTCATTACGATTTAGGCAATGAGTTGTATTCATCATTTTTAAGCACTGAAATGCTTTACTCAAGTGCTGTCTACCCATCAAAAGATGCTTCTCTTGAGCAAGCACAAAGCCATAAGCTTGATTTAATCTGCCAACAAGTAGATTTACAACCCGGTGAAACGGTTATTGAAATTGGCACAGGGTGGGGAGCGTTTGCCATTCATGCTGCAACACATTATGACTGCCACGTTACTACTACAACTATTTCTGATGAGCAACATGCGTTTGTGGCAGAAAAAATTACCCAGTTGGGGCTTGAAGATAAGATAACCTTATTGAAACAAGATTATCGTTTACTCGAAGGCAGTTACGATAAGCTCGTGTCAATAGAAATGATAGAAGCGGTTGGTCATGAATACCTACCCAGCTTTTTCAAAAAATGTAATGACTTACTCAAAGACAGTGGTGCAATGCTGATCCAAGCAATCACAATTGCTGATCAACGCTATCAACATTACCTGAAAAATTCTGATTTTATTCAGCAGTATATTTTCCCTGGTGGTTGTTTACCGTGTATTGATGAAATGAATAAGCAAATAAAAAATCAATCAGACATGGTGGTACACAGTATTAGCGATATCGGCGTTCATTATGCAAGAACCTTAGCTGATTGGCGCACACGGTTTATTGCAAGCTGGCCAGAAATCGACAAAGTTAAGTTCGACCAGCGTTTTTATCGATTGTGGTTATTTTACTTAGCTTACTGTGAAGGCGCATTTAGGGCGCGAGTAACCAGTACAGTGCATTTAGTTGCTCGTAAACCGCGTTTTAACCATTCAAGTGATGACATTGCGCTCAGTTATTAATTTTTTGCTGTTTCAAGGAGTGTGGTTTTTAGCATTATTCCTTGAGCAGCGCGCTATTATACCGATTTTATTAATCATCATACTAATGCTATGCCTGTCGCAGCAAAAGCAACAAGATATGCTGTTACTGTGCTATGGCTTAATGATCTCGTTAAGCTTTGAATATTTGATGGTTGAGGTTGGCTTTTTATCTTTTAGTATATCCCCTTTTCCATTGTGGTTTATATTACTTTGGTGTGCCTTACTCTTAACCATCAATACGTCAATGCAATTTTTGCATCGCACGCCTTGGTATTTAGCGATGTTGCTCTGTGCTGTTTTTGCCCCCGCAAGTTATATTGCTGGTGCACGCTTTGGGGCGTTAGAGGTTCATCCTGTAGTTTGGCAATTTTGGCTTATATATGGTTTTGCTTGGTCGCTTATGTTCAATTTTATCAGGATGATAAACACATATAGCAAAAAGTACCTGTTAGTTTCTGAACACAAATGAGCATACAGGTGTAACTATTTAACTTAGAAATTTGGAGTCCGGTAATGATAGCAAGATTAACTAAAGGGCTAATCATTTTAATTGTATTGATATGCAGCCGAAGCTTTGCAGCTGATTTTAAAGTGGTCGGTGAGGCTCGTTTTGAGTATCTATTTTGGGATGTCTATCAGGCGCAGTTAGCAACCCCATCTGGGACCTATCAGTTTGGTAATCACCCCACTAAACTGACATTGACCTATTTACGCGATTTTGCTGCAAAGGACATAATCAAAGCGACAAACGAACAATGGCAGCATTTGGGTAAAAAAGAGATTATTAGTAAATACGATGCACAGTTAGCTGCGCTTTGGCCAGATATCAAAAAAGGTGAATCGCTATCGTTCATTACGGATGAAAATGGTATTGGCACATTTTATTTTAATGGTAAAAAGTTAGGGGCTATAGAGCAAAATGGTTTTGCGGATAACTTCTTAGCTATTTGGCTTGACGCCGATACCTCTGAGCCACAAATGCGAAAACAACTAATAGGGCAATAACATGAAGCGAATTACTACATTATTTTTACTTAGTTGCACATTTTTATTAAGCAGTTGTGCTGCGCCAGATGTTGAGTATTACCAAGGAAGTCAGCCAGAATTTAATTTTAAACAATTTTTTAGTGGCAAATTGAAAGCCTACGGCGTTGTCCAAGATTATAAAGGTGAATTAACCCGTAAGATGGTTGTTGACATGAATGCGAGCTGGGATGGCAATAACGGTGTTATAGAGGAAGATTTTGTTTACGATGACGGTGAAACTCAACGTCGAGTGTGGAACATAACACTCAATGCAGACAATACTTTAACTGGCACTGCAGGTGATGTCATAGGTATCGCTAAAGGGAAAAGTAATGGCAGTGTTTTTCATTGGCAATATACCCTAAAACTACCTTATGGAGATGACACCATTGAAGTTAATTTAGATGATTGGATGTATCTGGTAACACAATCACGCTTGATTAACCGTACAGCTATTGATAAGTTTGGCATTGAGGTTGGGGAAGTAACCTTAGTTATCGAAAAAGTTGATTGATCAACAAATTACCATATTGATTTACTAAATAGTGCTTAAGTTCATTGTTGGTTAATCTTTAAATCAATATTTATTTCGGCAATTATTTAAAATTTACTCATTTTTTAAGAATTTACGTGAAAAAAGCATTTTGCTGTTGCCAATACTTAAAAAATGCATAAAGATAGGTTTTGCGAAGGCAAAATAATAACGAATAGGAATTTAACAAATGAATAAAGCTCAATTAGTTGAAAAAATCGCTACTGATGCAGAAATCTCTAAAGCAGCAGCTACACGCGCACTTGACGCATTCACTGGTGCTGTTACTTCTTCTTTAAAAGAAGGTAATTCAGTTGCACTAGTTGGTTTTGGAACTTTCTCTGTAAAAGAGCGTGCTGCACGTACTGGCCGTAATCCACAAACTGGTGCCGAAATCCAAATTTCAGCGGCAACTATCCCAAGCTTTAAAGCAGGTAAAGGTCTTAAAGATCAAGTTAATCCTTAATCAATTAGATTGGTTAAATAAAAAAGGGCTGATTAGCCCTTTTTTTGTATCTGCTCATTAATCTAAGGTTTAAGCTTTTAGTGCTTTATCACCGCGGCCAATACCTACCGCACCAGAGCGTACAACTTCAATTATGTCAGTCTCATGGCGTAAGGTATCTAAAAACGATTCAATTTTATCTGTGCTACTAACAAGCTGCAATGTGTAGCTGTTGCGACCCATGTCTAAAATAGCACCTTGGAATACATCTACCACCCGTGTTACTGCAGCTCGCTTAGCTTCATCTTGAGCGAATACTTTTACTAATAGCAGCTCACGTTCAATATGCGCCATTTCAGTTAGATCAATAATTTTTAATACATCAACTAATTTATTTACCTGTTTAGTGATTTGCTCAACCACACGGTCATCACCCATGGTAGTGATAGTAATACGTGATAAAGAATGATCGTCTGTTGTGCCAACTGTTAAACTATCAATGTTATAAGCTCGTTGTGAGAATAGGCCAACAATACGCGATAATGACCCTGGTTCATTCTCAAGTAAAATAGATAATATACGACGCATTATGCTTTCACTCCTTTACGTAACCACATTTCATCAACTGCTCCAAGCTTAATTTGCATTGGGTATACATGTTCATTTTCATCAACAAGAATATCTAAAAACACTAAACGGTCAGTGATCGACATGGCTTTATCGATTGCGGGCTGTAGTTCATCAAGAGTATTAACGCGAATACCGACATGGCCATAACTTTCAGCAAGTTTGACGAAATCAGGTAACGATTCCATATACGACGATGAGTGACGACCGCCATAGACCATATCTTGCCATTGACGCACCATACCCAGAGAGCGATTATTCAGTGACACCACTTTTACAGCCAAGTTATATTGTAAACATGTCGAAAGTTCTTGAATGTTCATTTGAATCGAACCATCACCGGTGACACACACTGATTCTTTATCCGGGAACGCAAGTTTCACTCCCATTGCCGCTGGCAGACCAAAGCCCATAGTGCCAAGACCCCCTGAGTTGATCCATTGGCGCGGGTTTTTAAACGGGTAGTACTGCGCCGCAAACATCTGATGCTGACCTACATCAGAGCTTATATAGGCATCACCATTGGTGGCTTTATAAATTGCTTCAATGACGGCCTGAGGTTTTATTTTATCGCCCGCAGTGCTGTAGCTTAAACATTTTTGTTCACGCCAGCTAATGATCTGACGCCACCAATCTTCTTGAGCACTACGATCAATTTTGATTGGACTTTTATCTATGGCTGTTTGTAATTGCTCAAGTACGGTTGATAAACAACCGACGACTGGAATGTGAGCTTTGATCGTCTTTGAAATAGAGGTTGGATCAACATCAACATGAACAATCGTCGCATTGGGACAGAATTTCTTCACGTTATTGGTTACCCTGTCATCAAATCTGGCGCCCAGAGCTAAGATCACATCGGCATTTGCCATCGCCTTATTTGCTTCAAGGCTCCCGTGCATACCTAGCATACCAACGAAATTAGGGTGAACACCGGAAATACCCCCCAATCCCATTAAGGTATTAGTTATTGGTGCATTGAGTGATTCAACCAAATGAGTCAGTTGCTCTGAAGTGTTAGAAATAATAATCCCGCCGCCTGAGTAAATGACCAGTTTTTTAGCTTCTAAAATAGCGGCAACGGCTTTGCGAATTTGCTTTGGGTGGCCTTTGGTATTTGGACTATAGGTTCTCAGCTCTGTGGTTGCTGGAAACTCAAAATCAAATTTAAGTGCAGGGTTTAACATATCTTTTGGCAGTTCTACGACCACAGGGCCTGGGCGTCCAGTACTTGCAATATAAAATGCTTTAGCCAAAATTTTAGGAATATCTTTTGCGCTACGACAGTTAAAACTGTGTTTTACGATTGGCCGAGAGCAACCAACAATATCGGTTTCTTGAAATGCATCATCACCAATTAAGTTAGTCGGCACTTGACCGGATAGCACTACCATAGGGATAGAATCCATATAGGCTGTAGCGATCCCCGTTATACAGTTTGTCGCACCTGGACCTGATGTTGCTAATACTACGCCCACTTCACCTGTGGCACGTGCATAACCATCAGCCATATGGGTTGCTGCTTGCTCATGACGAACTAAAATATGCTCAACATCATCTTGCTGAAATAATGCGTCATAAAGATCTAATACTGAGCCACCGGGGTAGCCAAATATATATTTTACCTTCAATGCCTTTAATGCCTGAACAACTAGTTCGGAGCCATTATATTGTTGTGTACTCATCCTCATTCCTCTGTGTGCCAGTTACCGATTGATTATTATCATGAGTAATAATGTGCTATTGCACGCACTCCCCATTTATTCTGTGCAATTACCGTATAATTTAAATGCATAAAAAAACCCCCGCTTAGGGCGGGGGTTTTTAAAAAGCTATTTCACCTTCTAATACATCCCCGCTGGGCTTAAAACTAAGACCAGTACGAGTACAGTGACTAGGTGAAATTGATATTTCATAATGTTATTTTTCTTCTCGGTATTTGTTATGTAAATTTTAATGAGTTATTGCGCCGTAATAGCCAAAAACACACTAAGTCTACTAATTCAATAGCCTTATTTTTAAAGGTTTTGCCAGCTAATGTCAACAGCCAAAACGGCAATGTTGCATTAAAATTCCAAATTAATTGTTTTTCTACTTAAAAATTGCTTTAGATCGCATTATTAACCGTGGAAAATAAAGAAATTATGCTTTTTGATTTGTTGGGGTATTCAAGGTGTACCTATAACTGTAATGTAAGTATATAAATTATTAGCTATTATTATCTTTATGAAGTTGTTGATAGGTGATCCTGTGAAATACTCACAATTGTTATGTGCACTGACTTTGGTATTGTTAAGTCAACATAGTGTGGCAATACCACAAAATAGTAGCCCAACTGATATTGGTGTCGTTAATAAAGAGCGAATTTTATATTGGTTAGATAAACGCGGGCAGCTTGACGATAAAATAGCGAATGATAAATTATTATCTGATTATATTGGCCGTGGTGGATCAGTGCATTCACGTCGGCAACTAAACCCTCAAGTTTTAACTCAACAACGAAAAATGGCTCAGCGCTTAGCGAGTGTGTCTTCGCAGTTACCTAATTCGAAAAAAAATACCGTAAAAGTGTTGGCTATATTGGTTGATTTTCCTGACTTACCTCATGATGATAATGGCTTAGCCGCAGCTGACAGCGATATGTACTACTCAAGCTATAGTCAGCAGCATTACCAACAAATGTTATTCGCTACTGATGGTTACTCAGGACCTCAGCAGCAAACTTTGCAAACAGCATATCAATATTATCAGCAAGCCTCAGGGGAAAGCTTAGCATTTACGGGTCAAGTTTATGGCTGGGTAACAGCCGATAATGATGCGAAAAGTTATGGGGCTCGCCAAGGGGGAAATAATGATATTGATGCACCAAGTTTAGTGCATGAAGCGGTAGAAAAAGCCGTAGCCAAATTTAATATTAATTTAGCCGATTATGATTTAACAGATTTGGATGATCGTGATGGTGATGGGATCACCAATGAACCTGATGGCATTATTGACCATGTTATGATTTTCCACTCGAGTATAGGTGAGGAAGCCGGCGGTGGTATATTGGGTACAGATGCAATTTGGTCACATCGTTTTTATGTGTACGATCAAAACAATCAGCCAAGTGCGGTTGAAGGCAGTAGTATTCGTTTATTTGGTTATACTATCAATCCTATCGACGCTGGTATTGGTGTGGTGGTACATGAGTTTGGTCACGACTTAGGTTTGCCTGATGAATATGATTTAACCGGCAGTGCGCTTGGTGAGCCTGTGGCATTATGGTCAGTTATGTCTGGTGGTAGTTGGGCAGGCTCACCTAGCGGTTCACAGCCGGTGATGTTCAGTCCTTATGCACTCGAATATTTACAAAACCGTTATCAAGGAAACTGGCTTAATCAAACGACGATATCGTTAGACGAAATCGATACCAATCAACAGCAAATACTTCGCCATAGTAGTGGGGTATCAACTGAATTAAACCAGTTGAAAATCACCCTGCCAACTAATTTACAGCCGTTTTATCAAGCGGTAGAAGGGCACTTGCAATATTACTCTGGCAGTGGCGATAATGTTTCACAAAGTATGACATTTACAGTTAATATACCTGCAAGTACGCAGCCTACTTATCTTGATTTAAGTGCTTATTACAGCATTGAAGCGCATTATGATTATGCTCAAGTATTAGTAAACGCCCAACCTATTGCGTCGCAATATACCCAAGCGGTTAATCCATTTTATGGAGACATTGGTCCATATATAACAGGGTCTTCAAGTTCAGTAAATGACGCTCAGCAGCCGAATAATTATTTACGGCATCGTTTTGATTTATCAGCTTATGCTGGTCAAACAATTACGCTTAGTTTTAACTATAAAACGGACACTTATACTCATTATTTTGGTCTAGTTGTTGATGATATGACCATTAGCCAAGGTGATACTTTCGTTTGGCAAGATAATGCAGAGCAGTCAACACAAGCACAACTTGATGGCTTTAGCCGAGTGGGGGATCACATCTATACAAAACCACACAATTACTATCTACAGTTACGTAGTTATTTAGGAATTGATAGTGGTTTACAAGTTGAGCAGTATTCACCGGGTTTATTACTTTGGTCTGCTAATGAACAGTATACAGATAATAATACTCCTGAGCATATTGGCGAAGGGTTTATACTGGTTGTTGATGCCGATCAAAATGCCATTGCAAAAGGTAACAGCAGCGTACCTGCAAGTACTACGATTCAGTTAAGAGATGCTGCTTTTAGTCTTTATGATCAGCGCCAGGGTTTAGGCGATACGCAGTTAGCAGCAATCACTGAGTTTAATGATAATAATGATTACAGTTTTGCCACGCAACCGGCCTCTGGTGTAAAAGTTTCACAGTTTGGTTTTAGTTTTTCTATTGTTGAGCAAGCGATTAATAATAGCTCAATTGAATTGAATTTAGGCTATACACCACAGTCTGGGATCAATGTAATTACTAATGATCTCGAAGCGAGTTTTGAAATTAAAGGAATGGCGTTGACCCCAACCGATAGTTTTAACTGGCAGTTTGGGGATGGCCAAAGCAGTGATGAATTGAATCCAAGTCATACATTTGCCGATTATGGTAGTTACACTGTGGGTTTTACTCGTACTAATGAACAAGGGCAGCAGTTTCAAGAATCGATGACTTTTGTGCTTACTGCGCCGCTATCAATTTCCAGTGTGGATACCAATATAGAGAAAGGCAATGTAACTGCAAAAGTCACTGTATCAGGTGGTCAAGCACCTTATGACTATGCATGGCAATTAGGTGATGGCTCAACTGCGAAAGGGCAGAGCATTAACCACCGCTATGAATACAGTGGCGATTATACCTTGAGCGTTATTGTAACTGATGCAAATGGCGCTATGCAGTCTTTTGCAACCCAAGTGTCGGCAGATGTATTACTTACAACACAGGCCAGTTACAGTGCAAAAGATTTGCTGGTTAATTTTAACAGTGATACCAAAGGCGGGTTTAATAATTACACTTACAGCTGGGATTTTGGAGATGGCAATGCTGTAAGCCAACAGGCTAATCCTACACACACTTATAGCCAAGCGGGAAGTTATGTGGTGACACTGACCGTGACTGATACCTCTGAAAATGGCATAAAAAACACCTTACCTGCTAGCAAGCTTACTGTAACAGTGCAAAAACAAGTTGCCAGTTCAGGCTCCAGCGGTGGAAGTCTATTTTGGTTATTGTTACTGCTACCGCTCAGTTTTCGAACAAAGATGCAAGCATAAACTAAGTGACAAAAAAGCCAGTAAATACTGGCTTTTATTATAATGCTAATAATCTAGGTTTGGTTTATAAACGGTCGATAACAGCTTGTGTGAAGTCAGTAGTACCGTGACTGCCACCTAAATCGCGAGTGGTACGATCACCCGATTTAATTACGTCAGCTACAGCACTGCGAATACGCTCTGCAGTTTCGCCCATTTCTAAATGCTCTAACATTTGAATAGATGCCAAAATAACAGAGGTTGGATTTGCTAAGTTTTTACCAGCAATATCAGGTGCGCTGCCATGAACTGCTTCAAAGATTGCTGCATCTTCACCGATGTTAGCGCCAGGTGCCATACCTAAGCCGCCTACTAGACCAGCACATAGATCAGATAAAATATCACCAAACAGGTTTGTAGTAACGATAACGTCAAACTCTTCAGGGCTCATTACCAGTTTCATACAGGTTGCATCAACAATCATTTCAGTTGATTCAATTTCAGGATAACGTTCCGCAACTTCACGAGCTACTTTTAAGAATAAACCTGAAGTTGATTTTAAGATGTTAGCTTTGTGAACCGCTGTCACTTTTTTACGGCCTTCACGCACGGCTAGTTCGTAGGCAAAAGTAACAATTTTTTCAGCACCTTCACGGGTGATCATAGACATTGCTTGTGCTTCGTTGCCATCTTCTGATGTCACTTGGCCTAAACCTGAATACATACCTTGCGTATTTTCACGTACCGTGATGATATCAATGTCTTCATAACGAGCTTTGGTGCCAACAAATGATTTTACTGGGCGTACATTGGCATATAAACCAAACTGCTTTCGTAATGTTACATTGATTGAAGTAAAACCTTCACCAACAGGAGTTGTTAGTGGGCCTTTAAGAGTGATTTTATTACGCGCAATAGTATCAATGGTATCTTGTGGTAATAATTCACCGGTTTTTTCTAAGGCAGCAAGACCTGCATCAACGAATTCATAATCAAAATCGCACCCTGCGGCTGTTAAGATCTCAAGGGCTGAATCAATAATACTCGGACCGATGCCGTCGCCTTTGATCACTGTGATGGTTTGTTTGGCCATGAACTTTTCCTATTACGAGTTAGAAATGCACGTAAATGTGACGCATTATTAAACTGCGATAACTTGTTAGATTATTTACGTGAATGAGTTTGAAAATACAAGCGGCTTTTATAGCAATTTATTCAACTTTTTGCCAGTAAAACCCACGAAAACGCACTAAATTAGTCACTATGTCTAATAAATATTCATACGCTATTGCTTAAACCTAGGCTTGGAAGCTGCGCATAAAAATCCTCGCTGGACTGCCAATCTAAGCGTTTTAATACTTGGTCAAAAGTGTGTGTTTGCCAACTACTTTGTATTGCGTTGGGTTGATACACCTTAATAACGACGAGTTTTATTGCAACCCATAATTGTGCTGCTGCAGATAAGTGTTGTTTTTTTTGCTGCTCAGCATCTAAAAGCGCTTGTGTCCATGGGTTGTCACCAAGCAATTCAAGTAAATAAGCCGATAAATGCCCACTGTCATGAATCGTGACACCAAATAGCCACGCAAAGGGCATACTTACATCACTTTTAGGTGAGTGTTCATACACTGTCTTACGGCTAATTGTGGTGCTACAGTATTCAATCAAATAATTAACGTAACCATAAATAGGCAGAGCTAGGTGCTCGAACTGGTTGTGTTGATCACGACTTACCAGTTGGTTTAATAAACTTATTATTGCCTGTAAACGTAATTGTATATGTTGCATTAATGGATGCGCTTGGTGGCTTACTAATTGCTCAAAGAGCACCCGTTGAATGATTGCTGGCGCATTATATAAGCCGACCATTGATAAACAATGGCGTAAATCTTTGCCTGCTAGCTGCTCTTTATTATAAGGCTTCACTGCTTCACGAAGTAACTCTATTGTCGCTGGATGATTGTTGAGTAATTTAGCAAGGGCACTGTATGAGTATTCCTTTTGTATTTTAACTTGGCTTATCAACATTAGTAATTGTTGTTTTTCAACGTTTACAATTTCAATAGCGGGAGCTATGTGTTCATTGAACCATACGCTAAACAATAATCGCTTGTCTTTACTTGGGCGTTGTTTTGAATGCGATTCTAGCTTTGCCTTAACACTATACCATTTGGTTTTTTGCTGCTCATGCAACGCAATTAATAAATCCCGTTGCTGGTGGTTTTTACCAATATACGTGAGCTGCTGATCGCTATAATTAACTAAAGAGCCTGGCAGGTAAGGGCCAAAATGACCGATTAATGCTTTTAATGCTTGTTGGGCAAACAGGTTGGGAGTACGGATATAAATATCAGCCACTGCTTTATAGATGTCGATATGATCATTTTGGGTACGATAAGTGATGTTCATCGCAATAATATTTGCTAACGCAACTAACGTCGTTGGTCCATCATAGATCATGATTTTTGGCGTGCTTAGCAAGGCCTGCTTATACTTATTTAAGCGCGCTAAAATACCCGCAATATGATCAGTGGCAATGTTAGCTGATTGCAGTAACTTAACTGCTAGCTGATGACGCGACTGCCATTGCTTTTTTTCTTGTTGGGTAAGAGGTTGGCGCAGGGCCAACTTATTGGTTTGTGTTTGCACACATAAATAGTTAGTTAAACACACACAAATAAGCAATTGGCTGATTTTACTGTCGTAACTTAAACTGCGACAAAATGCGGCGACAATGACACATTGATTGACTACTAAGTTGGTTGTATAACCTTGTGTTTCTGCATATAGAGTAAGTTGGGCTTGCATTGCATTTGGATGTGAATCATAGAGTTTATAATATTGCTCAGCCAGTTGTGTTAACAGCGGATAAATTTGTGGCCACTGACTTCTATTATGATAAAACCTTAATAATTTGTCAGTCTTTTCAAATAGGCTGGCAAGATCTTGTGCGCAGAGTTCATCCATAAATAATCAATTACCCGCGTTGCTCAAATGCATCAAATGCACTTGGTCCCCACAAAATCAATTCGCCATTTTTAAACAGTAAACCAGTACACTCATCCATAGTCGTGATCCCATCTGATTTGATATGTTGAGTACGGTAAAAAATAATTTGCCATACCTCTTCGTTATCACGTTTAGCGAATGTTAGATCTGGACTGCCTAAATACTCTAATACAGTGTTTAAGTTAGTCGGTGTTTCGATACTTAATTTAGCAATATAACGTTTATTGAACGCTTCTCGGTCCTGCCATATCATCGCTTGCGGATCATCTTTATAAAAAGTAATGACCAAAGTAGCGATTAAGGCATATACACCTAAACCTAATATGAGATAGCGAAAAAACTTCTTAAACATTGTGCACTCTTACGCTGAGACTTAAATTCAGTATACGCATAGTTCAAATTCAGTGCTACGTGAATGCGATTAATTGAGTCTTAACTGCTTTAAACTAAAGCCTAAGTTAATATCTGTACGTAAACCAACCAAATGTTTCGAGGTAATATAGTCAGCCATTCCTGTTGCTAACTTTTTACGTACTGCTGCAGAGAGCGTTTCATCCTCTATTGCGAATGTTATATCTGCGTGCTTACTAATAATCTCTTGTGCTGTTTTAGTACCAATTCCCTTAATACCGGGGATATCATTAGTTTTATCACCAGCCATTGCCCAAAAATCTATTAATCGAGCTTGCTCAACACCAAAACGTTGTACGATAGAGTGATGATCTAAATATTCTTTTTTAAAATAATCATACACATTAATATAATTATTTAAACTAGGTAGAAACCCTTTATCAGTGGAAACAATTGTACAATACAACTGATTTTGCGCCATTTTATGGGCTAACGTGGCGATAATATCATCAGCTTCATCATTTACTGGGGCAAACACCACAATACCCGTTTGCTCAATTGCCTGTTTAAATTTATCTAATGAATTTTTCAGAGTTTCAGGCATGGGGGCACGGCTGCTTTTATATTGAGCGTAATAATGATAACGCCAGCTTTTATCACCATCAAATACAGCAATAGCATGTGTTGCTTGGGTGATCTTTATAAGTTTTTCACAAGCGTGAGCTACCCGCGCGCAGCAGGTATTTATCATTTGCTCATCATTGCCTTTATTTTGATTACTATCAACTGCATAAATGCGCCTAATTAAATTAAGCGCATCGATTAAAAGTAACTGACCTGACACGAATACATTAACCCTTATGCTTTGACTTCATAACATGGAACATATTGACTGCCTGGGAGCTTCATTCTTCCTTGCTCAACAAATGCTTGCAGCAGTTTATCCATGGCTTTCATTAAAGTCGGCTCACCGCTAATGATAAACCGGCCATGTTGTTTAATGGCTTGAATGCCTTCGTCTTTGACATTACCAGCAACAATACCAGAAAATGCACGGCGTAAATTAGCGGCTAGTAATTGCTTTTCTTGGTCTAAATGTAAATCAAGCCCAGCCATATTGGCATGAGTTGGCGCGAAAGGTTGCTGAAATTCATTTTCAATTTTTAACGTCCAGTTGAAGTAATATGCATCGCCCTGACTCTTGCGGTAATCACGCACATTCGCCATTGCAGATTTGAGTTTGATCCCAACTAATTCTGGGTTATCAATAATAACTTCAAATTTATCAAGCGCCTCTTTGCCTAACGTCATTTCAATAAATTGACATAATTCGCTAAAGTAATTTTCACTTTCTTTCGGCCCAGTTAAAATAACCGGTAACGACTGTTTGGCATTATCAGGGTGAAGTAAAATGCCAAGTAAATATAATAACTCTTCGGCAGTGCCAGCGCCGCCAGGAAAAATAATTATAGCGTGGGCGGTACGAACAAAGGCTTCAAGGCGTTTTTCAATGTCTGGTAAAATAACTAGTTCATTGACGATTGGATTTGGTGGCTCTGCGGCAATAATACTAGGCTCTGTTAAACCTAAATAACGGTTGTTGGTGTTGCGCTGTTTTGCATGTCCAATGGTTGCGCCTTTCATCGGGCCTTTCATGGCACCGGGGCCACAGCCAGTACAAATATTTAAGCCACGTAAACCAAGCTCGTAGCCTACTTGTTTAGTGTATTTATATTCGTTTTCATTAATTGAATGACCACCCCAGCAGACAATCATACTTGGATCGCTATTTACGCGAAGCGCTGCGGCATTACGCAACATATCAAAAACCATATGTGTAATGGCTTTTTGTTCGGTTAAATCTTTTTCGTATTTTTGACAAATAAATAAAATATCACGTATAACTGAGAAAATATGTTCATGAATTCCGGTGATTATTTCACCATCAACAAAAGCGGTAGTCGGAGGGTTAAGTAGCTCAATTTTTATGCCTCGCTCACGGCTTAGTAAGCGAATATCAAAATCTTGATATTTATTGTAAATCTCTGAGCTTGAGTCAGTATGACTGCCAACATTAAGAACAGCTAGCGCACAGTTTCTAAATAACTTATAGCGTTCACTGTTAGACGATTGTTCTAATAAATCAACTTCGAGCTGCGACAGTAAATCTAACACACCTGTCGGGTTTAACTGTATTAACATAGGCGTTCTCCTTGCTATAAAAAGCACTGGGTCGGTCGTAGTTATTCATTGATACACAAGCGATCACGACCGGTATTTTTTGCTTTGTAGAGGGCATCATCGGCGCGGTCAAAAGCGCCCAATGGGGTATCACCTTTTTTAAACTGAGTGGCACCGATAGAAACCGTTATCTCTACTTGTTTATCTCTGAACTTGAACGGAATTCCTTTCACCGCTCTTCTTAGTTTTTCAAGGGGTCTTTTAGCATGCTCTAAGGGCATACCTGGCATTAATAAAACGAATTCTTCACCGCCGTAGCGAGCAATGAAATCAGATTTTCGGATTGACATTTGCAATGCTTTAGCAATCACTTGTAACGTTTTATCTCCAGCGCTGTGACCGTATTTGTCGTTGATAGACTTAAAGTGATCAACATCAATCACCACTAAGGTGACATCTGATTCTTGTACTGCAAACAAATGAAACTCGTGATGAAAACGTTCGTCAAATGCAGCTCGATTTGGCAGTTTTGTAAGTCCATCAAGCAAACTTTTAAAACGTTGCTCATGCAGGCGTTTTTTGTATTTAGATAATTTTGTTTCGAGGCTGCCAATACGTTGATTTATTTCTTGGAAACTGCTTAATAGCATTTCACGGTCTTGCTGTTCAAGGCGCTCTTTTTCAATTAAGTCTTCGCTTAACGATTTTAATTCGTTATCAACTAAGGCTTTTAATGATGAGATTGAAGTGGCATTTTGGGTTTGTGCCGTCAGATTATTAATTTTACCTTCAATGCGCTTATTTAATGCTGTAAATTCAGCTCCCATTGCTTCTGAATGTTTACTTGTAGAGACAATCGAGTGATGTAATTCTTCGAGCGTTTGGTTCAATGACACTAAAAAACTTTGTGCTGATTGTCGCTCTTTACTGATATTACTGGCAATGATGCGAATAATATCGATTGCTGAGGTCAATAAATCATCAACTGAATCTGTTTCAGAGATATTATTTTTGATAGTTTTTACTTGATCTGCGGATTCATCTTCAAACACTAGATCATTAGCTAAATTTAATAACTCTTTTGCTAAACTGGGTTGTACAGCACTTTGTTGACCATCTGCAACAGTTAGTTTTACTTGTAATGCTTGATGATAAATAGTCACTAAACGATTAAGTAGCGGAATAAAATCCCGTGTCGATTGCACATTATTCAGTTCATGGTCTAGTAAATGACGCAACGTTCGGCGTGCATCATCCGGTAACCCTTTGGTTTTTTGTAGTAACTTGCCAGCATCGAGCACACTGTTATGAAGTTCACGCTGATGTGTAGCCTGTTGTGCTTCTTGGTTTTTTAGTAGTGTGAGAATCTCGTCTATGAGTGGCGCGAATAACTCAAAATCCACCCCTTTAGCCAGTGCACTACGAAACTTAGCTAAGCGATTATCAAGTTCAATATCCATCCCTTTACAGCTTAACGATAACTTAGCTGCAAAGTGTGTCAATGTGTCTACCTGATGCTTACGTGCATGTTCAACGACCATGCGAGTATCAATGGCTTGTTTAAGTTTTTTGTTTAAAACTTCGAGCTGTTGTGACACTAATAGTTACCGCCATTGATTAAATCTTTCATTGCTGTAAGTTTACAACAAAAATCGCACAAATGTAGTCAGTAAGTCAAAAACTTAGCATTTGTTGATGATTTTTATTCATTGAACCTATCTGCACGTGTATTTATCGCTTTTAATTCACATTTTCTATCATCATTGTTACGCTCAGGCACAATAAAATTAGTTGATATATGAATTAAGAGCCGCAATGAAAAAGTTTTTAGCATTATCGGTATTAGCCGCATTATCTCACTCGGCATGGGCCGATGTTAATTATTCGCTCGCTGTTACTCAACCTGAACATCATTTAGGCAACGTTAGCGTAGAATTCCCACAAACGGCACAAGCACATTTAGATGTAAAGTTGCCAGCTTGGCGAACAGGCCGTTACGAAATTTTGAACCTTGCAAACGGTGTGCGTTTTTTCGAAGCAACAGGTGAGAATGGCAAAGCATTAAGATGGGAAAAAATTGATGCTAGTACATGGCGAGTACATTTAGATAAACCAACGGAAGTTAAAATTGATTATCAAGTGTATGCCAATGAGTTAGGTAAACGCGCACGTCATATCGATGATAGTCACGCATTTATAGATGCATCAGGCTTTTTTATGTTTAGTGAATCATTTCGCCAAGAGCCAGTAACGGTCAAGCTAGATGTGCCGAAAGCATGGCGCTCAATATCAGGTATGGATAGTGCGGGCTCAAAGCATAGTTTTAAAGCCGCAGATTACGATGTATTAGTTGATTCGCCGATCGAAACGGGTATTAATCAACACCACACCTTTGCAGTTGATGGCCGCGATTATGAATTAGTGATTTGGGGAGAGGGCAACTATGATGTTGAGCAAATGCTTATCGATCTGAAAAAATTAGTCGCTACTGGTAATATTATTTGGGATGCTTACCCGTATCAACGTTATGTATTTATGATACATGCAACCTCAGGAGCAGGTGGCGCCACCGAGCATTTAAACTCAACGATTATCCAACGTCCGCGAGATCGTTTTGGTTCACGTGAGGATTACCTGGCTTTTATTAGCACCGCGGCACATGAATTTATCCATACTTGGAATGTAAAAGCATATAGACCTGAAGGTTTAGTTCCTTACGATTACACGCATATTAATTACGATAAACTATTATGGATAGCTGAAGGCTCAACCAGTTATTTTGAAGATCATTTAATGGTGCGGTCAGGGATTGCCACGACTGATGAATTTTTAAACGTGTTAACGAAAACCGTCAACCGTCATTTATTATCGCCAGGGCGCGAAGTACAAAGTGCCAGCGAAACCAGTTTTGATAAATGGATAAATCAAGGTGGTGACCATGCACGTAACTACAGTACTAATATTTACTCCGAAGGCTCATTGATTTCGATGGCCCTTGATATTGATTTACTTGAGAACAGCCAAGGTAAGCAAAGCTACCGTGATATTCATCGTGCACTTTACAATCAATATAAAATGCCGCATGGCTTTACTGCAACTGACGTGAAAACTATTTTAAAACATTTAACGGGCCGCGATTACAGCCAGTGGTGGGCAAATAATGTTGATGCACCAGCAGATATTGATTTTGACGCACTGTTTAAAAAAGTAGGCTTAATGTTAGAGCGTCCAAAAGATGCAAAAGCCGTTGCCAGTGTTGATGCGATGGCAAAAAATACTGGTGAGTTATTAACTTTAACTCATGTGCGTCGCGATGGCGCTGCATGGCAAGCGGGTTTGACCAGCGATGACAAAATTGTGGCAATTAACAAAAAGCATGTTGGTAAAGATTTAAAATCAAGCTTAGAAACATTTAAAGCCGGGGATAAAGTAACCATTGATTTTATCCGCCGTGATGCACTGCAAAGCACCACGATAACGCTAGCACTAAGCTTTGATAAAGATAAAAAGCTGGTTGCTGACAAACAGGCAACTGCACAGCAAATGGCATTATTTAAAGCATGGATGGGTGTAGAGCACCCAAACCTCGCTAAAAAATAAATACTATTTAATGATTCTAGGTTATGAGTAAAAAGGAGCTGCGGCTCCTTTTTTGTACTTAGGATCATCGGGTAAAGCACGCTTAGTCTTTTTGATAAATGCCGCCGTTGCAAAGTGATTATTTACCGCGCTACTGAGTTGCTGACCTTTACGGGCTAAAAATGATTTTTTTACGCTGGCATTGCTACGCGACTTTATATCACTTACTTGCTCACAATCTTGAGAGACTGGATACGGCAGTAATGAATAGCCTGTTACTTGAGTTTCCCATATATGTTGTAGGTCACAATCAACAGGGCGGGCAAATGTCTTAGTAGCTGCCAATAATTGTTTCGCACCTTGATAACTGATTGCAGAAGCACAACATCCTGTCATCAGCTTTTTATGGATCACTAATTTTTGCTCAAACTGCAACGGCACTTGATAGGCGATTTTGCGAGTACGGTTTTGATAAGCTGAGAGTTTTATCAGTTGCCAAGTGAGCGGTAATTGTTCAATATTTTTAATTGCACTATTAATACTCGTATCTAAGATAAAGTCATCTTCGAGCACAATTGCGTAATCAAGTTTTCTATCGACAATGGTTTGCCATGCTTTGCGATGGCTCAAGTAACAGCCAATCTGCCCAGCACTGAGCGGGTAATGGTATTTTTGTTTGTTGAGGCTAGGACTGTAATTAATTTCTTTTTGCGCTTGTGAAAGCATGGCGCCATCAATTGCATCTATACGCTCAAAACTTAGCCCATGTGCAGCTAATTGTCGCTGGCTGTTTGCTAATCGCTCCGTTGAACGAGCGAGGTTGATCAAAAAAATAGCAGTCATAATTAGGCCGTGCATTATTAATAATATTTAAATCCTAGCTATTGAAAATGACCAAATGATTGCATTGTTGTGTTGTTTTTATTGCCAATAGAGCTCGAAGAAGTATTTGTTTTCAGTATTTTGTTACACAATAGTGCAGCTATTTTGTCGCAGAAATATTGACCTTGCTAAGGCTGCACGCGTAACCTGTTATAGAAACAATAAAAAGGATAAAAAAATGCGCTTAAAACCACTCATAGCATCACTTGCTATTGCAGTATCGGGCACAACATTTGCTGATGAAGGCATGTGGCAACCACACCAACTTCCTGATCTAGAATCAATTCTAAAAGCCAAAGGACTAGAAATTGACGCAAAATCGATTTCTAAATTAACCGAGTTCCCAATGAATGCTGTGATAAGCCTTGGTGGCTGTACCGCATCCTTCGTATCGCCAAAAGGGCTGGTGGTTACCAATCATCACTGTGCTTATGGTTCGATTCAATATAACTCAACACCAGAGAACAATATTTTAGAAAACGGTTTTTTAGCAACAACACCGGCTGAAGACTTACCAGCGGCACCCGGCTCTAGAGTGTATGTAACTGAAACAGTTACCGATGTGACCAAAAAAGTAATAAAAGGCACTGAAAAACTCAGCGCAAAAGCGCGCTACGACGCGCTAGAAAAAAATGAAAAAGCGTTAGTGTCAGCATGTGAAGCTGACGACAATTATCGCTGTAATGTGTATTCATTCCACGGTGGTTTAGAGTTTTATTTGATCAAATCACTAGAAATTAAAGATGTACGCTTAGCATATGCGCCTGCTATGGGCGTAGGTAAGTATGGTGGCGATATCGATAACTGGATGTGGCCGCGCCATACCGGCGACTTTTCATTTTATCGTGCATATGTAGGTAAAGACGGCAAACCGGCTGAATTTAGCGAAGACAATGTACCTTATGTGCCTGACTCATATCTAAGTGTCAGCGCCAAAGGGGTCCAAGATGGCGACTTTGTTATGGTAGCAGGCTATCCTGGGCGCACTAACCGTTACCGCATTGCTGCTGAAGTTGATTATGTATTTAATACCAGCTATCCAAAATCACGCGAGCATAATTCAAAATATGTCGCTTTGATTGAAGAAAATTCAGAAGATGGCAGCAAAGCGCGCATCGCCTACGAAAGTACTATAGCGGGCTACAACAACTATATTAAAAACTACGGTTCAATGATCGAAAGCTTTAATAAAGGCACGATGTATGAACGTAAAAAGCAATTTGAACAAGATCTAACCGCGTGGATAAACAGTGACCGTAAGCGTAAAAAACAATACGGTAAAGTGTTAAATGAATTGTCGGCGTTAGTCGCTCAATCGCAACAGCACAATGAGCGTGATCGTATGCTTGGCTATGTGCACCGCTCACAAATGATCAGTACCGCACGTAGCTTATATCGCCTAGCTTATGAGCAACAAAAACCTGATAGCGAACGTGAATCTGGCTATCAAGAACGCGATTTACCACGCTTTGAAGCCGGTTTAAAGCGCATGAGTCGCCGTTTTGATGCAAACGTTGATAAAGCCATTTTATTACATTTTTTAGAGCTGTATGCCGCGTTACCTAAAGAAGAGCGTTTTGCAGAAGTAGATAAAGTTTTTGAATTAGAAAATGGCTTTGATAAAACCAAGCACAGTGCACTATTAGCAAAAATGTATGCTAATTCAACACTTAATAATGAAGAGGTGCGCATTGCATTATCTCAGCAATCATTTGCTGAACTTGAACAAAATCAAGACCCATTCATTCAATATGCGAAGGCCATCTTTGCCGTAATGAAAGCTGAAGAAGACAAAGATAAAGCACTTGCAGGTAAACTACAAGCGGCGCGTCCACAGCTAATGAGTGCCATCATAGCGTTTAATGAAGCACAAAATAAACCTGTGTATGCAGATGCGAATAGCACATTACGTGTAACGTATGGAACTGTTGGAGGCTATTCACCGCAAGACGGTTTGATAGCAACACCGTTTACATCACTTGAAGGGCTACTTGCAAAAAACACCGATGTTGATCCATTTAACGCGCCTGAAAAACTGCAACAGCAAATCAAGGCTAAAATATTTGGTGATTACACCGGTGGCATGAATACCGTACCAGTTAACTTTTTATCAAACGTAGACACGACTGGAGGTAACTCAGGTTCACCAACACTTAACGGTAAAGCCGAACTGGTAGGTTTACTGTTTGATGGTGTGTACGAAAGTATTATTGGCGATTGGGATTATAACCCAGCACTTAATCGTTCAATCCACGTTGATTCACGTTACATGCTGTGGGTGATGGATAAAGTAGATAACGCACAAAACCTATTAGACGAAATGAAAATCGTAAAATAAGTAATGAGTAAAATAGTAGGGCGCTTACCATAACGGTAAGCGCCTTTTTTAATAAGTATAATTTGTAATGACTTATGTCTACTTTTTGCTATGAGCGGAAGTTGATTTGCCGAAGCCGAACTGGCAATAAAGCACAAACAAAGCAAGTACTTACTTTATAAATGAGCTCAGAACACCGTATAGGGTAGCAATATCAATTGGTTTTGCTATATGTGCATCAAATCCTTGGCTTAAATAATCAGCAACGTCATCAATCATTACATTTGCGGTTAGTGCAATTATCGGTATATGCTTATTGAAATTAATGATATTTTTCATTGCTTCAACACCATCCATTTCAGGCATTTGTATATCCATAAGTATCAAATCAAAGTCCTTTTCTTTAGCTGCTTCTACTGCCTGTTTACCGTTATCTACAATAGTTAATGATGCATTAGTGCCTTCGAGCATTGACTGAATGACAATTTGATTGATTTCGTTATCCTCAGCAATTAGTATTTTCTTTCCCCTCAACGGCGGCGGAGTCATAGATTTTTGTACGAAAGAGCTGACACTCTTATTGGTTATAGTTAATGGTAATATGACTCTTATAGTGGTGCCTCTACCCACATTGCTTTTTACATCGATAGTGCCTCTCATCATAAGAATAAGACTGAGGGTAATCGACATACCCAGCCCAGTTCCACCAAATTTACGTGTTGTTGAGTTGTCTGCCTGTGAAAAACGATCAAATATACGAGCTTGAGCTTCCTCACTCATTCCAACTCCTGTATCAGCCACTTCAAGACTAATAGCCTGCTTTTCTTGGTAAAGAGTTTCGCTCAAGTGAATGTTTACGCTACCCTTTTCAGTAAACTTAACAGCATTCGACACAAGATTGAGTAATATTTGCTTAACACGGACAATGTCTCCTAACCAGTGATCATTAAAATTTTCATCAATATTACTGACAAGTTTAATACCCTTATTACTGACTATGCTGTCCACTTCAAATTTCACAGATTTAATTATATCGCTAATCGAGAAAGGCTCTTGCTCTAGGCTTAGTTTATTGCTCTCTATCTTTGAGTAATCCAAAATATCGTTGATAATGGTTAACAGCGATTTAGAAGACGATACTGCATTTTTAAGCATTACTTTGGACTTGGCATCGAGATACTCAGTATTGACCATCTGCAGTCCGCCTAAAATTGCATTCATGGGCGTACGTATCTCATGGCTCATATTTGACAAAAATTCACTTTTCGTTTGGGTTGCCTGCTCAGCTTTTTGCTTAGCTACTTCTAGCTCATTTATCGCATTTATTTTATCTGTAATGTCGTAATTTACACCGATGACTTTTAGAGCGTTGCCATCATTATCTCTAATAACTTCTGCGCTAGCTTTGATTGTTCTTACCTGCCCGTTTGGATGTACTACTCTAAACTCTGGATTAAAAGCACCTAAACCTGATACGGCATCCTCTAATTGTTTGTTAGACTCTTCCATATCATCAGGGTGAAGACTATGAGTCCAAGCTTCATAAGCACCAGAAAAACAATTCTCTGTAATGCCATACAGCTTGTACATCCATTCATCCCAGATTAATTCTCCCGAAATGACATCCCACTCCCACACACCAATTTGAGCTGATTCATTTGCCAATTTCATTCTCAGAGAACTGGTTTCAGCTTGGTTTTTTGCTATTTGTAATTCGGTTTCTATCTGTTTCTGATGGGAAGTATCTTGGATGACAGAGCAAATCAGCTCATCGCCATTTGCACTCTTAATTATAACGCCCGACAATTGTACGGGGTATTCATAACCCTTTTTATGAATATATTCTTTATAGTAAGGTCCGTAACGGCCTGTTTCTGAAAGGGATTTTAGTTGTTCTTTTTCTTGTTCTTCGTACTTTTTTGGTGTCAACTTCCAATAGTCCATTTGATTTAGTTCGTCTTTGTCATAACCACTAAAACGACTCAGTTCCTTGTTAACATACTCAAATAAACCATTATCTAACCTATTAATTGCAATGCCTACCGGCGCTAAGCTAAAAAACTGTTCAAATTTTTCTTTTTCCTCATTGAAAGCGTAGCTAATTCGTTCTATGTCTGTTGAAGCACTATGCAATTTGTTTTGCGTCTCAACTAATTCACTAATGTCTCTACCTATGGCTAAAATAAAAGCATCACCATCCACATTTAATACAGTCAGAGATACAAGGCATGGAAAAGATGAGCCGTCTAATCGAGAGTGAACCCACTGAAACAGCTGTGGCCCTTTAGTCAGAGTATTTTCAATGTGTTCTGCGGCTATTTCCTCTGAACGTCTGCCACATGGTTGATACTCAGGTGAGATATCAGAAGGCTTTAAATTAATAAAGTTGTCTTTACTTTCGACGCCGTGCATATTGATTGCAGCTTGGTTACATTCTGTGAATTTACCAGATTTCAGGTCGATTATTGATAGTGCGTCCCCAGATACTTCAAACAACTTCTTATACTTTATATTTTCAGCTCTAGCGTTTGCAAGCTGAACTTTAAGCTGGTCAATCTCCGCTTCGAGATCGTTTGTGGGATTACTCATAAGAACTCACTGTTAATTGTGTTTTTTCTTTTGCTATATATAACAATAGCTATAGTCCATTTTTTGTAAAAACAGAAGTTTTAAATAGAGAGTATTGAGTGGCTATTTCCTTATAGTACCGTTTGACGAGAATCAATATTTTTTCAAATAGCTACAAACTACGAGAAGATAATTATAGTTGGCTGTAATGATAAGTGAAAAATACAACAGATTATTGTTCTTTTTATTTTTTATAGTTAATGAGTCCAGAGGACGCTCTGGAGTTAAGATACGTTCAATCAGTCTACGCACGCTTCACAGCCTTAGCAGACTAAACCATAATAAACAGCTATGTCCACTTTCTTAAGAAAAACAGGTGTTCGTTTAAGATGGAACGAACTAACATAATTCGCTCTTAGCAGAATTTAACTTAAATCTAATTACTTCAACATCCTTTAATATATTTCATGTGCACTTTGTGAGCGATAAATGCTAGCTTAAGGGTAACCCTATTGAAGGAAATAATTATGAAACTTGAGTCTTTAGCGCTGCATCACGGTTATGAATCTGAACCTACAACTAAATCGGCGGCGGTGCCGATTTATAATACCTCATCGTATACGTTTGATAGTACTCAACATGGTGCTGATTTATTCGATTTAAAAGTACCTGGGAATATTTATACCCGCATTATGAATCCGACCAATGCGGTGCTTGAACAGCGTATTGCGGCCATGGAAGGGGGCATTGGTGCGCTTGCTGTGGCCTCTGGTATGGCGGCCATCACTTACGCAATTCAATGTTTGTGTGAAGTGGGCACTAATATTGTCAGTACCAGCCAAGTGTATGGTGGTACTTATAACTTATTTGCCCATAGTCTACCTCGCCAAGGTATTGAAGCGCGGATGATTAAAGCGGATGACTTTGCCGGTTTTGAAAACGCGATTGATGAGAATACCCGCGCGGTTTTTTGTGAGTCGATTGGTAACCCTGCAGGGAATATTGTTGATATCGCTCGATTAGCTAAAATAGCCCATAGCAAAGGCGTGCCGCTGATTGTAGATAACACAGTGGCAACGCCCTATTTATGCCGGCCATTTGAGTTGGGTGCCGATATTGTGGTGCATTCGCTTACTAAATATATTAACGGTCATGGTACTGCTATAGGCGGCATGATTGTTGATTCGGGTAAGTTTGACTGGAAAGCCAATGCCACTCGTTTTGCGATGATGAATGAGCCTGATCCGTCGTATCATAATGTGGTTTATACCGATGCTTTTGCTGAAGCGGCGTTTATTGGTCGCTGCCGCGTTGTTCCACTTAGAAATACCGGTGCGGCACTTGCGCCTAAAAACGCCTCTGACATTTTAATTGGTCTTGAAACTTTAGGGCTAAGAATGCAGCGCCACTGTGAAAACGCGCAACAGCTTGCTGAATACCTAGATAATCACCCTAAGGTGCTTTGGGTTAATTACGCGGGGTTAGCGTCAAGTCCCTATAACGCAATGAGTAAAACAACCACTAGTGGCAAAGCGTCTGGTATTTTAAGCTTTGGGATAGCGGGTGGTCTTGAAGCTGGCACTCGCTTTATTGATGCGCTGAATATGATTTTACGTTTAGTAAATATCGGTGATGCAAAGTCATTGGCTTGCCACCCAGCATCAACCACGCATCGACAATTAAATGATGAAGAATTGGCGAACGCAGGGGTTAGCCGCGATTTAATTCGTTTATCAGTGGGTATTGAAAACATCGACGATATCATTGCTGATGTAAGCCAAGCGCTCGATAAAGCTTAGTAATGTTAGCTACAGGGGTAAAGCGTGATCCACATTAATGTTTAAACATGCATTTTATGTTTTGCTTGTAAGGTAGGTTTTATTTATGACCTACCGCACAAATTTACGTTTATATTCGTATATTGATTTAAATAAAATGGAGTGCCAGTACATGAAACTATTAATTTTTTTAGGTTCAGTTCGAAAAAGTTCGCCACCTAAGCCGGCACGTCTCGGTGAAAGAGTTGCCAAGGCATGCCAACGCTGTTTGCTTGAGCAGTACAATGATCACGATATTGAACTGATAGATCCGCTAGACTATGAGCTGGACCCTATATTCAAACCGCACTTTGCTTATTCACAAGCCGAGGTGCCTAAAAAACTCGATGACCTAGCGGAAAAAATTAAAGCCTGTGATGGTTTTATTATGGTCAGCCCTGAGTACAATCATTCAATGAGTCCAGCATTGGCTAATCTATTAAACCATTTTGGTAGCTCTTTATTTGCTTACAAACCCAGCGTTATTGTTACGTATTCTGCGGGGCAGTGGGGTGGCGTTCGTGCCGCTGTTGGGATGCGCAGTTTTTTAAGTGAACTTGGGTGTTTGCCGGTGTCGGCTATGATCCATGTGCCAAAAGCACAGGATGTATTTATTGAAAGTGGTGAAACAAACAATGAGGCAGAGCAAGCATCATGGCGCGAATATTTTTCGCGGTCGTTTAATCAGTTACTGTGGTGGGCTGAGGCAGCAAGTAAGCAACGCGAGCAGGTTGACCCTAAGCAATTAATTAAAGACTTTAAACGCGACCCGTCGCAACGCAATGCACCTTAATAAGCTATGGGGTATTAGCATCCTCTCTAGGAGTATCTAAAATAGCTTGTTTCTCTTGGTCTGATAAAATGATCCAATCAAATATTTCGTCGCTAGTTCGGCCGCAGCCGCTGCAATAGCCTTTGAGGCGGTGGCATTTCCCAATGCAGTCGGTTTTTAATAGCGATGAACTTTTTTGGGGTGTTGAATTCATAAATCCTTAGCCAAGCAGGCCAACATTTGCTGACCTGTTTTATGGTTTTAATGCTATTTATTTGCTACCGATTTACCTACTTCAAATGAGGTAGACCAAGGCGTCGAGCGAGATAATGTTTTTCCGGTATGAATTGAAATAGCTGGGTTTTTTTCATCAAGTACAAAGGTAGTGCGTAATGAATCAGCAGATTCTTTTTGTTGTTCGTGCCAGTTATTTTGCGCTAAACAAGCTCGGGTGAAATCAACAGCCTTTTGATGAATGGCCACCGCTTGCGTTTGTTCTTGGTAATTATCTTGGCAACGATAAGTCACTGTATCGGCATCCAAAGCACTGATTTGGCATGCTTCACCAACGAGATTGTATTTAGCTGTCCAAGTTTCTGCGTACTTTGTATTCACGCGGGTGCGCTTTAACACTTCAAAACGTGAGTCGTAGGCGGCTAATAAACCATTGATTTTTTCACAAGGCGTGAGGTTATCAATACTTGCTTTTTGCTCTGTTGTTAAGCTGCTACAACCCGATAAAATAAGGCCTGTTAATAATACCGATAAATACTTTTTCATAGTGGACTATCCTTTTATGATAGCTAATCCTTCGTAGTTGCTTAAAGGATACCTAAGGGCTTGAAAAAATGCCATTAAAGACGTGAAAATAAAATTATTGCATGACTTATATCAAACGTTTTAGCGCAATTTTTTAAATTTTTTTGCCCCAAAACTAAGTATTTCTTTAAGCAAACGCAGCCACTTATAGATTTTGAATAGGCACATTTTTTATTGTAACGCTACCTGAACCATCAGCAAGTAAAGTAAAATCGCCTGCTTTGTTAACATAAATACCACCAGATCCATCGGTTACTGTTACTTTGCCGACAATGTTTTGCACATCGATATTACCCGACCCATCATGAATGATTACATCACCTTGAGTGTTTGCCAGTTCAATACTGCCAGAGCCGTCATGGATGTTTACACTGTCAGTAATATTGCTCGCAGTGATTGCGCCTGAGCCATCTTCAATGGTTAATTGACCCGAAATATTATTGATTATAATTGCGCCAGAACCATCATGAATGCTAGTAGCAGCTGCATTTTCAATCGAGATCTCGCCTGATCCATCGGTAATATCAAGTAAGAATGTTGCTGGTAGCGACACCGTTAGATCTATGCGCGTATGATCTTCACTGTGGTTATCACAATTATTCGCAGTTAATTTTGCTGTGTTGCCACTATTATCTAAAGTAAGGCAGTAGTTGTCATGCGCTTCATATTGATAAATTTCAGCCTTTACCGTCACAGTGTCGGTATTACTGCCTACGATATGTAAAAAACCCGAACCGGCTTCAACATTTAATGCTGATAGTGATTGAGCATCAAGGGTAAGCTTTTTTGTGTCTTGTAGCGTCATCTCGTTATTCCAAGCCAAAGCTTGAGCTGATAGCAGTGCAGCGCCAATCAGAGTCACTCGTGTGAATGCGTTAATCATTATTATTCCCTTTCATTTTTTTGCTGTTTTAAGTTTAGTCGCATAGAGCGACTAAAAAGGTTTAAAGAGGGGGAATTATTTTTAGTCGCTAAAAATAATAAGACAATAATAAATGTTTTTGTAAACCCAACCCACTGTTATTGTATGATTTTATGGTGATTCACTTTTCATGACGAGAGCAAAAAAATGCCTGGTTTGACTAGGTATTAACCTCTTACTATCACTTAAATGCTCAGTGCTTAGGGCTTGGTTTACTTTTTGAATTAAGTAATACATAGCTGGGATCTTACTTTACTAAGAGCCCAGCATTTTAGTTTATTTATAAATCAATCATTTCAATGTTAACAACGACATTTTTAAAACCAGCGTCTTCTAGTTCTTGTTTGAGCTTGTCAGCACTGGAGTAATCTACATGAGAAGTACTGGGCTTAACGCGTAGGTTACTTGGCAGCGGAGTTTCATCGCCAAAATATACATTACCAGCAAATTGGCTTTGTGCATAAAAGTGACCCGTTAACGTGGTTTTTTTAGGCCTCAAAATATGACTTAAATGATATTGCATTGTTGATAAGCTGGTTTGTTCTATCATCCATGGCCAATCCCATTTTTTATTTTCACCTGGTATGTATCTATGCTCCCATTGGTAAGGGATGCTTTTTTCTTGTCCAGCCCAGCGGCCAATAACAAAATTTGCATTTTCGGTCGGTCTGTTTTCAGGGTGACTTAACAAAGCATTGCCGCCCCAGCGCATAAAGCCATTTATTGATACGTTGTAGGTAATATCAGCATCAAACTCATAAGGGTAAGATATCGAGGATTTAAATAAATCAACTTTAGCGTTTACGCTAGTATTGGCAGGAATATTTGTTCTAGCTTGAACAGCAACACGCTGGCTTTCTGAGCCGCCATTACTTGTTCCCCATGCTTGACCTGCAGAAATAGTGACCGAAAGCGAGGTGTCTGAACCTCCTGTAACAGAAGGAGACTTCCATGTGTTTGCTAAGGTAACCGATTCAGAAATACTATAGTCATTTGTTTTTGACCAATTAGTTGATGCATCATATTCTATGGTAACTACTGACATTTGATCTACGGAGGTGTCGTTAATAGCAGGTACTGTGAGCGTTTTAACAAGCTCTTTATCAGCCGATACAATGTCGCCAGTTATTCTATATGATTCGGTATCCATGACATATTCGAAGTTAGATACAGTGATTGCCGTTTTTTCGCCGCACCGATATCCAGAACAACTCCCGCCGTTGTAACCTTGAATTGTCCAGCCTGAACCTGATTTAGTTACCTCCATATCTTCACCAACGTAATTAGATCGATTACCGCCTACCCATGCAAAGCCCATATAATGTGCAAGGTATGAAAGAGGTTTAATAAACGATTCTTTTTGGTTAACTAAATCCCATTCTATTTGGCTTTGGCTACCAGGTGCAATTTTAAGGGCGCTTAGTGATGGAATTTCATTGACTGGATTTTTAGGGTAACACCACGAATTAGAGGCAGAACCTCGTTTTATCTCCCCTGCATATCCAGAGCCCATAATTACCCAACCATCAGCCAATCCTGTTATTTGCCATTTGCCCATTTTATTAACAATGTCGCTTCTGTAAATCTGTGCTTCAGAGTGAGTTATTAAGCGATTGTTTGTGGAGCAAACACCCATCCCTAAATTTTCATATTCTAGTTGGTCTGGGTAAATTACTGTGGTGTTGGCACTTGCAGCACTGCTTAACCCAAATAGTAAGAGTGGTAATGTTTTTTTCATATAGTTATGTCCTTTAAAAGTTAGATATAGTCAAGGTCCATTTATTAATTTAAACGTATATAGCGTTGGACCAATTTTGATTTTAAATATCTACAAACTTATTAATAGGGGCATAAATGAAAGTTGATTTTTCAAAAATATTAGTTGCTTTAGCAGCCATAAATTAATTTTTTAGCGTTCAAATAACAAAAAATAATAGTGTTATATCTTTAATCCGTTCAGTGAGTGCTCTAAGAAATCAATTAAATAACGTGTGCTTTTTGGGATTAATTTATCAGGCCAAATTAAGTTAATATCGCGTTTTATTGGCTTTAAGTGTGCTAATACCTCAACTAAGCTACTGTCTTTAATATGAGGTAACAAACAATATTTAGGGCCATAATAAACACCTCTTCCTTCAATAGCTGCTAAGGCACACATTTCTATGTCGTTAGAGATAAAGTTGGGTTGAGGTTTAAAAATAATCTTTTCGTTATTATTCGATCTAAAAGACCAGTTTTCGAAAGGTGAGCAGGATATGTGGGGTAATTTAGCTAAATCGTTTAGGTTAGTAGGGCCGCCATAATTTTCGATTAAACTTGCAGAGCAGGCTAAAACAAAACTCATTTGATTGATTACTTTACCTATATTTTGCGAACTTTCTAACTGTCCTATTCTGATTGCGAGGTCAAATTCAGTTTTTTTTAAGTCCAAACGTTCGTCAGATAGCATCATATGAATTTTAATATTTGGATATAATGCAATGAATTGATTTATCACACCTGAAAAATACACACTTTTTATAAAATTTTGTGGCGCTACAAGCTTTATTGTACTTACTTTATGTTCACTAGTACTTTTAAAGTTACTTAGAATGCTTTGTAAACCTTCAACATGAATAAGGCATTGACTATAAAAGTTCTTTCCTGGTTCTGTTAATCGCAAACAGCCTTTTTCACGATAAAATAATGCTAAAGATAAATCTTCTTCTAATTTCTTTATTCTTCTTTGTAAGGTTGGTAAAGGAATATTTAACTTCACAGATGCTTCATGAAATGTTTTATATTGATTAGTCTTAATAAAAAGTGCGACGATATCAAGCAAGATAAATCTCCTGTAAAAATTGAATAGCAGTGATAAACTGATTGTTATATTACCAGTGTTAATTTTTACAAAATTAGATCATTTATTTAACATACGCAATAGTACTTTTTATAGCAACAACTATATTTAAGCCGAAATTAAACATGTTGGAATGCCATTAACATTAACGCTGTTTTAGCTAACAAAAATAAAATGGCATCCATCTTATAATTTGTATTGTATCAAATTACTTACTAATTGCTTTAGCGCAATAAATGAACCGATTTTGACATTGCTACAACAAGAAAGTCATATAAGTATGGCTAAGAAAAAGTCGAAAAATAAATGCTAAAGCAACAGTTATCCCCTTATATAGTTATATAAAGCTATAGATTCGTTAAAGAAGTGTTTTAATTAAATTGAGCTAAGTAACCTAAGCATTGGAGAATAAAGCTACCTGCGGTCGCAGAGTCAAGTGATTATTTGAATTTTCAACAAACACTGAGGTAAAGTAATACAGCGTGTTAATTTTATAATGTCTTGTTTTAAAGCTTAAAATGGGTGTGTTTTTAGTACTTTGCGAGACAAAAATACCAAACTATGCGATGACCATAACATTAGGACGTGTTGACCTTTCGTGTTTTATTTTGCAGCAGTATGTTTGATATTCAGGCAAGGCAGAGCCTATGTAGTGTGGTTGTTCCCCATAAATAGGAAATAACGCAGTATAAATGCCAAACATGCGCTGCCCGAAGGGTTCTATCTAGGGGCAATTAACCATTTGTTACTTACTTGAATGTAAGTAACGGGCGTGAGGCGGATGATCCTCTGCACTAAAACTGGACATGGCACTAAGCAATGTTTTTGAATTCATTCCTTAAGTATATTTAAAAAGCGCTAAGTATAACTCAGCGCTTAATTAGTATTTTAATAGTTACTTATGTCTTCCTTGCAAACACGCTACTACGTCTTGTAGCTCTAGACCTTGGCGCTGTAGCAATACGATTAAGTGATATATCAAATCAGCGGATTCATTGGTTAGCTCTTCGTTATCATGTTTCATTGCAGCTAAAGCGACCTCAACGCCTTCTTCACCCACTTTTTGACAACTGCGGCTTAAATCTTTAGCAAACAAAGAGGCGGTGTAGCTTTTTTCAGGGTCGTCGTTTTTACGCGATACAATCACTTGCTCAAGCTGCGCTAAGAAGCTTAGGCTTGGTTTTGCAGCATCACCAAAACAACTTTGTGTGCCTAAATGACAAGTTGGCCCAAGTGGGTTAGCCAGCACTAAAATAGAGTCATAGTCGCAATCAGTATGAACAGACACCACTTCTAAGTAATTCTCAGAGGTTTCGCCTTTGGTCCATAAACGGTTTTTTGAACGCGAGTAAAACGTCACTTTTTGCTTTTCAAAGGTGACTTCCAGCGATTCTTGATTCATAAAGCCTTGCATTAAAATAACCCCAGTACGGGCATCTTGCACGATGGCAGGGATCAATTCGCTTTTAGTAAAATCAACTTGGGTAAGGTTTTGTTTGGTTAGTTGCATAGTCGCGCCGCCACTTGGTTATCTATTAAATATTGTTTTAATTCGCCGATATTGATCACATTTTTGTGAAATACGCTGGCTGCCAGTGCGCCATCAACGTGGCTTTGTTTAAATACATCGACAAAATCTTGCATGGTGCCAGCACCGCCTGAGGCGATAAGTGGAATATCACACAAAGCACGCATTTTAGACAGCTGCTGGTTATCGTAGCCATTACGTACGCCATCTTGGTTCATGCAGTTGAGTACGATTTCGCCTGCGCCTAAGTCTTGCACGCGTTTTACCCACTCTTCGGTTTTATAACGGGTGCGACTTGACGCATTAGGATCGCCAGTAAGCTGATACACTAAATATTCGCCAGTTACTTCATCGTAAAAGCTATCAATGCCGACAACGACACATTGTTTGCCAAACTCATCATGTAGTTCTTTGATAAGCTCAGGACGGGCAATAGCAGGGCTGTTTATACTGATTTTATCAGCGCCGCGTTCTAATACGCGCGCTGCATCAGCCACTGATTTAATACCACCTGCAACACAAAATGGAATATCAATATGACGTGCTATGCTCTCTACCCAGTTTACATCGAGAAGGCGTTTTTCAACACTGGCGCTAATTTCATAAAATACCAGTTCGTCAGCACCGGCTTCGCTATACGCTTTAGCCATTGTTAATATGTCGCCAACCACTTCGTGGCCTTTAAATTTAACGCCTTTGACTACTTGGCCGTCTTTAACGTCTAAACACGGGATTATGCGCTTTGATAACATGCCAACGCCTCCTCTACATTAAATGCGCCATCAAGCAGTGACTTACCTAAAATAACACCGCCTACGCCAAGCTCTTTGAGCTTTTTAATGTCATCAAGCGAGCTTACACCCCCAGACGCTTGTACTTTAATATTGCTGTTGTGTTTTATTAAGTCTTCATACAATGCAAACGAAGGACCAGTCATGGTGCCGTCTTTACTGATGTCCGTGCATAGAAAGTCAATTACACCCAGTGCTACATAAAAATCTACTAATTCAAATAAGCCGAATTCTGATTCACTTAACCAACCGTGAGTGGCAGGGGCCCAGCCATTATCGGCTTTATTAACGTCGAGGGCGATAACAAAGTGCTTGGCACCGAATTTTTCAATCCAGTTTTTTACTTCATCGCGTTTTTCAACCGCCATAGAGCCAATTACTACTTGGTTAGCACCGGCTTTAAGCCAGTCGCTTACGTCTTGTTCTGTCCGAATACCGCCACCAACTTGATACGGTACGTTTAGTGCTTTGGTGGCTGCTTGAATGTGTTGCCATTGTTTTTTATTAGGATCGCGTGCGCCTTCTAAATCAACAAGGTGTAATTTACCTGCGCCGCTTTGTGCGTACTCTTGTAAGCGCGCACCAAGCTCAAACGGGTAAAACTGTGCGGTATCGTATTTACCTTGATATAAGCGCACAATTTGATTTTGTAATACATCTAATGCTGGAATAATCACTTGAATTCTCTTTATTAATTTGTGTTGATACGCTTTATTTATAGCTGCCAGTCTAAAAAGTTCTGCAATAACTGAGTGCCGACTTTAGCGCTACGTTCAGGGTGAAATTGCATACCCGCGTAGTTATCGTTGGCAACAATCGCTGAGAAGGTTTGCCCGTATTCGCCACTAACCAATGTTGCATCATTCACGGTATGAGCAAAACTATGCACAAAATATACTTGCTTGTTTGCATCAAGGCCTTTGGTTAAAGCATGTTCACGATTAACGGTGAGGTTATTCCAACCCATGTGCGGAGACGTTAAACTACCCACATCAAGTGCTTTAACGTGCCCAGGTATTTTGCCAAGGCATTGCACATTACCTTCTTCAGTGCTTTCGCACAGTAACTGCATGCCTAAACAAATTCCCATCAGAGGGCGTTGGTATTCATTGATTGCCTGTTGCCAACCGCCTTCTACCAAGCGCTTCATAGCAACAGATGCATGGCCAACACCTGGTAAAATGGCGCGTTCAAAGTTTTTAAGTTGCTCTGGCGAGGTGATCACTTCTGGCGTTTGCCCTAAGCGCTCAAAAGCAAAGCGTACAGAGTTTATGTTGGCACAACCGGTGTTAATTATGGCAATCATAAACACCCCTTAGAGCTTGCTGTTTGTTGGCTGGCGTCAGCGGCAATGGCCATACGTAAAGCGCGAGAAAACGCTTTAAATAAACCTTCAACTTGGTGATGACAGTTACCGTCGCTAACCGACAATATTAAGCTGATCGCTGCATTGTCGCTTAAGCTTTTGAAAAAGTGTTCAACCATTTGTACGTCTAAATCACCGGCTTTTTCACGGCTAAAGTTAGCGTTTAATACAAACGAAGCACGACCTGACAAGTCAATTTGTGCCTCTGCTTTGCATTCATCCATCGGTAGGGCAAAACCATAGCGAGCAATTTGTGATTTAGTACCAAGGGCTTGTTTAAGCGCTAAACCAAGGGCAATGCCGATATCTTCAACAAGGTGGTGCTCGTCAATGTGCAAGTCGCCGCTGGCTTGAATATCAAGGCCAATATTGGCATGGGTGCGAATTTGATCAAGCATGTGATCAAAAAAGCCTAGGCCAGTGCTGATCTCGCCATTTTTACTTTGATCTAAATTGAGTTTTACATCAATTTGCGTTTCTTTAGTGTTGCGAGTCACGCGGCCTTGTCGATCAGCGGTGGTAAGTTTAGTGACAATTGCATTCCAATCACCGTCATACAAAATACCTTCACAACACAAGTTTTGTGCAAGGCCAATATCTGTTTGGCGATCGCCAATCACAAATGAGCGTGCTAAATCGACTTTACCTGAGCGCATTAACTCGGTAAGCAACCCTGTTTTTGGCTTACGACAATCACAATTTTGCTCATTAAAGTGTGGGCAAATTAATACGTCGTCAAATTTAATGCCTTGGCTTGATAAAATAGCCATCATCTTATCTTGGGCAATATCAAAATCAGCCGTTGGAAAGCTGTCAGTGCCTAAGCCATCTTGGTTTGACACCATCACTAAACGATAGCCTGCGCCTTGTAATTGCAAAAGAGCAGGGATCACGTTTGGTAAAAACGCTAACTTTTCAAGACTGTCTACTTGCTTGTCGGTGATTGGCTCTTCAATAATAGTGCCATCACGGTCGATAAATAAATACGGGTTGCTCATGATACTTCCTGCTCTTTAAAAGTGGCTGATTGGCTTAGGCCATCTAACCATATTTTTACTTGTTCTAGTTCTTGCTCACTGCCGATTGAAATACGTAGCCAATCGTTTTCGCCGTATAAAGTAAAAGCACGCATAACTAAGCCTTGCTCAAGTGCGATATTAAAGCTGTTTTTATCGGCGAGCTTTAGAGTGACAAAGTTTCCTTCGCCACTGAGCACTTGTAATACGGCAGGGGAGGCTTCGAGCCACAGCTTTAGCTTTGCCCTTAGTGCATTTAAAATACTTACTTGGCGACGCATTGAAGTAATGGCATCTGGGCTGAGTGCATTTGCAGCAATGCTTGCCACTACCGTTGATACCGGATACGGTGCAATCACTTTACGGATTGGCGCTAGTACTGACGATTGGGCAAGAGTAAAGCCTGTACGCAGGCCTGCTAACGCAAATGCTTTAGAGAGCGTTCTCAGTACTACTATGTTGGCAAATTCGTTGATGAGTTTGCTTGCACTTTGCTCTGGGCAAAATTCAATATAAGCTTCATCCACAACGACCAGTGCTTTATCGGCAAGTGCTGTTGCAATAGCCTTTATTTTTTCAAGCGGTGTTAAGCTGCCTGTTGGGTTATTTGGATTACAAATAAACACTAATTTGCTATTACCAACAGCGTTGATTATTTGATCAACAGTACCATCGAATAATAATGCTTGGCTTAAGCCATTTATTGCTACGTTGTGAGTGTCGGCGGTGACTTTGTACATGCCGTACGTAGGTAAAAATAAAGCAACCGAATCTTGCTCTGGTTGGCAATAGGTGCGTACCAGTAGCTCAATACCTTCATCCGCACCACGGGTCATAAGTACTTGTTCAGCAGTGAGTCCTGCGTAATCAGCATAGCGGTTAATAACATTCATAGGCTGCGGATCAGGGTAGCGATTTAAATCATTAATGCTGATATCGATACTTTTAACATACGGGCTTTCATTTGCATTAAGCCACGTTGTGCCGGTTAGTTTCTCACTTTTTGCCGAGCTATATGCTGCTAATGCATCAATATTGGCCGGTAATAAAGGGTTATTGCTCATTGTTCATCGCCTCTAAACGCACCTTAACGGCATTTGCGTGGGCATCAAGTCCTTCTGCATCAGCCAATGGTAAAATTGCTTTTGATAAGTTTTTTAAACCATTTTGAGTAATGGTTTGTACGGTATAAGTGCGAAAAAAATCAAGTAAGTTTAAGCTTGAATAAGTGGCACTGTAGCCATAGGTTGGTAATACGTGATTAGTACCAGAGGCATAATCACCAGCAGATTCTGGCGTGTAGTCACCCACAAACACAGATCCTGCATTTTTAACTTTGTTTAAATATGGGTTGGCATCAGCCAGTTGCAGTATTAAGTGTTCAGGGCCGTATTGTGCTGATACAGCAAATGCTTGCTCGATTGAATCAACCAAAATAAGCGATGAATTAGCCAATGCTTTTGCGGCAATATCTTGACGCGATAGTTTGGCTAATTGGCGTTCAATAGCTTGCTCGGTGCGGGCAATCATACGTTCACTGTTACACAGTAAAATTACTTGCGAATCAGCGCCGTGCTCAGCTTGAGATAATAAATCAGCGGCAATAAATTCAGGGTTTGCGCGCTCATCGGCAATCACTAACACCTCAGACGGGCCCGCAGGCATATCGATCGCCATGCCTGGTATGGTCTGAGCTACTAGTTGTTTAGCCATAGTCACAAAGCTGTTACCCGGGCCAAAAATTTTATTCACCTTGGGCACTGAGTCTGTACCATAAGCCATTGCGGCGATTGCACCTGCGCCGCCACTTTCTACGATTGTTTTGATACCGCATAGTTTAGCCGCATATAAAATTGCTGGGTTTATCGGTAAATCACCTTGCACCGGTGTTGCTAACACTACGGTTGTCGCTCCACTTAGCTGCGCCAGTACACCTTGCATGATCACTGATGAAGGCAATGGCGCACTGCCACCTGGCACATATATTCCAACGGCTTCAATGGCTTGGTATTTTAGTTCACATAACACACCGGGCTGAGTCGACAATTTAATATCTTTGGGTAGCTGTGCTTGGTGAAAACGTTTTACATTAGCGTAGGCTGTGTCTATCGCGTATTTAAGCTCAGCGCTTAACTGCTGCTCAGCGACATTGATCTCACTTTGCGGCACTAATAAGCGCGGATTTTCGCGGTTATCATATTGCTTAGCCATGTCGAGTAAGGCTGTGTCGCCTTGCTCTTTTACGCTTGCCATAATAGCTTGGCAAATAGCTTCTACTTCCACACTTGCACTAACAGCAGGGCGCATTAGCGCCGCTGCTTGTGCATCTTTGGAAACCTCATTCCAGCGCAACATTGACTTACTCCATCATTTTTTCAATTGGCATAACGAGGATAGAGTTGGCGCCTAGCGCTTTTAATTGCTCCATTGTTTCCCAAAATAATGTTTCACTGCTCACCATGTGCAGGGCTACGTACTCATCAGAGCCAGCAAGAGCTAATACCGTTGGTTGGCCAGAGCCTGGTAAAATATCGCAAATTTCATCCAGTTTATCTTTTGGCGCGTGCAGCATGATGTATTTGCTTTCTTTGGCTTGTCTCACGCCGCGTAAGCGTGGCATAAGTTTGTTGATAAGTGCTAGTTTGTCAGCATCTTGTAAGTCTTTATTTTGGATAAGGCAGGCGTTTGATTCTAAAATAGTATCGCCTTGCATAAGGCCGTTGGCTTCAAGTGTGGCACCGGTAGATACTAAATCACAAATTGCATCAGCAAGTCCTGCACGTGGTGCGACTTCTACAGAGCCAGTCAGCATTACTGTGCTGGCGTTTATGCCTTCACGCTTTAAGTATTGAGTTAATATTTCAGGGTAGGTGGTAGCAATGCGTTTGCCTTCAAACCAGCTTTTATCTTGCTTGCCAAGTTCTGACGGCCATGCAAGTGCAAGGCGACAGTAGCCAAAATCAAGTTTAGACAATTTAGTTACTTCACTTGGTACGCCTTGGCGCTGGCGCTCAGCTTGTACTTCAACGAGTACGTTTTCGCCTACTATGCCTAAATCACACACGCCGTCCATTACCAGACCGGGTATATCGTCATCGCGCACACGTAGTACGTCAATCGGCATATTGGTTGAGTGGGCAATCAAACGTTGCTCACGCAAGTTAAGTTTAACACCTAGCTGTTTTAGTAAGTCTTGGCAATCTTTAGAAAGGCGGCCACCTTTTTGGATGGCGATACGTAGACGGTTGCTATTACTCATTATTCATTTTTCCTTTAATTTAAAAACTAAAAACCCCGAGGGAACCTCAGGGCGAAAAATGAATCATTGTATGTTGACTCGCCAGAGGTTCCTTTTAGGAATAACCTCTCAGCGAAAGACCTGACAGGTTATTCCGGTGAATGGTGGTGATGATGTACTGTTGTCAGGTTTAAGCGCATTATAATATATCCTAAATAACTTTCGTTTTATCATTGCTTCATGTAAACAAAAGTGTTTAATCTGTTTAAGTAAATTTCACATATAGAAAAACACATTTGTGGGGAAGCTGGCAAGTTTTTTTTGCATAAATTAAAGAATAAGCTATAACGGCCGATGATAAGAGTAACCAAAGGAGGAACGTATGGATATTATGATCCCTTATTTAGGGCAGATCACTCGTTTGCAACTTGAGTCGAAAGGCGCTTTTCATATTGCGGGGCTAAAAGATTCGAACGCGCAGCGAATTGAACGTGAAAAGCGGCAAAAACGTCAGTTGGAGCGCAAAGAACTACTGCCTAAAGAAAAGCTTGAAACAGCTAAGAAAGAGCGCAAAACAGACGAGGAAGACGAAACCCATTTAGACACATGGGCGTAATATTTATAGGATCTTATGCATAGGAAATGCATAACTAATTCTAGCACCGTAAGCATTAGCTCGCGGCGCCAGAAGTAAGTTTAAATGTTAGTTTTGTTGTTTGGCACTAATGCTACTGTGAATTAACGGCGAAATAGTGAGCCCTTGCACAATAATCGAAAATATCACCACAACGTAGGTAACAATAACAAGCAGGTTATGTAAATCAGAGCCGCCCACAAATACTTGATCACGAGGAATTGCCGCAGCCATTGCTAAAGCAAGGCCACCGCGCAGGCCGCCCCAGGTTAAAATTTTAACTGAGTGTTTGTCGTATTTTCTAAATTTCTTAAATACCACAAACGGTGCGCCAACACTGATAAAGCGAGCAAGTAATACTACAGGCACCATTAGTAGTCCTAAACCAATTTCAGCTAGGCTGATGGGCATAGTGACAATTAGCATACCGATAATCAAAAACAACAACGCATTTAAAAAGCTATCGGTGGCGTGCCAAAAGTCTTTTACGTAGCGAGTGTCTTCAGGCCCGGTGCGCTCTGTCGCTTTAGTACGGGTTATATTACCTAACAATATACCGCTAGTTACCATCGCCAGTGCGCCAGATATTTCCCATATATTGGCAGCGGCGAATCCTGCTGTCGGTATAGTTAAGGTTAGTAACAAGCGAATATTTACATCACGACTGTTGATGATCAGATAATGACCCACTAACGCAATCACTAAACCAAATGCAATCCCTCCCAGTGCGTCGACAAAGAATAGCTCTGCAATGCCTGCTGCACTGGCTTCAGTGTCGAGAAAAGCCACGGCAAAAATAGTGGTAAAAATAACTAAACCAATACCGTCATTAAATAATGATTCACCTTCAACTTGCACAGAAATGCCTTCAGGGGCACGCATTTGTTTAATAATTGCAAGCACTGCAATTGGATCGGTTGGACTTATTAATGCACCAAACAATAAACAATAGATAAAAGGCACCGCAAAGCCTAACGCGGCAAATAAGTAAAAGCTTAAAAAGCCAATGATAAAGGTGGAGGCTAAGGTCGAAAATAACACCAGTACGGTAATTTCAAAACGTTGTTTTTTGAGTGCCGCAAGGTTAATTTCCAGTGCGCCTGCAAACAGTAAAAAGCCGAGCATGCCTTTGAGTAATAATTGATTAAAATCGATACTTGAGACTATTTGTGTAATCTCCAGTGCGGTTGAATCGCCCAATAATTTTACCGCGAGTATTAATAACAATGAAATCACTACTGAGCCAGTTGTTATGGCAATAGTGGTTTGCATTTTGAGGATATACTGGTTAGCAAATGCGATAAAAATCGCTAATGCAGATAAAAAACAAATGAGGTACCAAGCATTCATTGTTTGACCTTAAATAATATATTGGAATGAGCAAAAGGGAATGTACTTTCGCGCGGGTATGTTACTCCTGAGACTTTGAAATGTCACCGCGACAATGCTGATAATTACACTTTTAAGAGGCGTTTTTGCTACTCACGTAGCAACAACGAAATTAATTGATGGTTTTGTTTGAGACTTTATCGACATTACTGCTTTTAAACCGCAATAGCTTCTTTGCTAATCGTCAATATTTGCAGTTTGCTATCTACATATATAGCTCTGTTGTCAATCAACATAATCACTGCAGTTATAGGTCTGAGCAGAAATGACATTTAATACATTACCAATAATAAAGACAAATGAAATGCAAGCAAATGTTAATTTTATGTATCCATATATTTACATTTACTGGGTTTCTTTTGTTTTTTAATTAACAATTTAAGGTTAAGCCATTGTTTTAGAGTGTTTCAGCTTTCGCATTTGTTAATTTTTTGTTTAATTTTCAATTTCAGTAAAAACAGTCTAGGCTGAATCTGAATCGGGAACGGGTAGTGCCGGTTTAATACAAAAATATTAAATAAATAACAATTTAAATGGAGCGTAAACGTGAATTTATCTAAAATCACATTAGCAACTCTTGCTGCTTTTGCGGTAACGCAAGTATCAAGTGCAGTAGCTGCAAATAAACAATATCTGAATGAGCAAGCAGCCCTAACTACAGCTTTGCAAAATAGTGCGTCATCGGTACTTATGGCAAGCCCAATCCAGTTAGTTGGTTTGGATGCAGGTAATGAGTTAGTCGTATTAAAAGAAGTAAAAAGTAATAATGGTGATACGACTCGGCGTTATCAACAACAGTATCAAGGATTACCAGTCATTGGTGATACTGTGAGTTTAACGTTTGATAATAATGGCCAATTAAAACGCGCTCATGGTGCTGCTGTATATGATATTAGTAGCGATATAAGCTCAGTGATGCCAAAAATCAGTAAAAAAATGGCTATTACACAGGGGTTAAAAAACTCCCCCGCAGCGGCTAAATCAGTAAGCCTTAAAAAACACAATGAACAATCGCGTTTAGCGATTTGGCTTGATGCGCAACATGTCGCACATTTAGTGTATGAAGTATCGTATGTTACTTATGGTGCTAATCCTTCTCGACCTTATCAGATCATTGATGCGAATTCTGGTGAGGTTTTGCATAGCTTTGATAACCTTCAACATGCCAATGCTACAGGCCCTGGTGGAAATTTAAAAACAGGAAAGTACATTTACGGAACTGATTTTAGTAGTTTAGATGTGTCGCAATCAGGCAACACTTGCACCATGAATAACGCAAATGTTAAAACCATTAATTTAAATGGTGGCACCAGTGGCTCTTCAGCGTATTCCTTTACTTGCCCCGAAAACACCTTTAAGGAAATAAATGGCGCTTATTCGCCATTAAATGACGCGCACTACTTTGGTAATGTCATTTTTAATATGTATAACGACTGGATTGGTTCTCCTCCGCTGTCTTTTCAATTGCAAATGCGTGTTCATTACGGCAGTAATTATGAAAATGCTTTTTGGGACGGATCAGCAATGACTTTTGGTGATGGTCAAAATACCTTTTATCCATTAGTTAGTTTAGATGTTTCTGCTCATGAAGTTAGCCATGGTTTTACTGAGCAAAATTCAGGGCTTGTATACAGTGGGAAATCGGGCGGCTTGAATGAAGCGTTTTCTGATATGGCTGGTGAAGCTGCCGAGTTTTATATGCTAGGCACTAATGATTGGTTAGTTGGCCAAGAAATTTTCAAAGGCAATGGTGCATTGCGTTACATGAATAACCCGACCCAAGATGGTAGTTCAATTGATAACCAATCGAGTTATTATTCTGGGATGGATGTACATTACAGCTCCGGTGTATTTAATAAAGCATTCTATAACTTAGCAACTAAAGCTGGTTGGGATACTAGAAAAGCTTTTGAGGTTATGGCGCGTGCAAACCAATTATATTGGACCGCTAGTACCAATTGGGACTTGGCAGGGAATGGCGTAATGGATGCGGCATGTGATTTAGATTACAGCCCAGGTGATGTACAAAGCGCACTTGCGGCAGTGGGTGTAACGTCAAATTTAAGCCCTGGCAGTAGTTGTGGAGGAGTAGAGCCACCAATTGACGAGCCACTTAGCAATGGCGTGCCACGCACTGGGATCAGTGGTACAGAAAAACAGCAACTGTTCTTTACCTTAGAAGTACCAGCTAATGCCACTAATTTGCAGTTTAATACGGTAGGTGGCAGTGGTGATGCGGACTTGTATGTAAAATTTGCGCAAAGACCAACACTAAATAGTTTTGACTGTAACAGCACGACTTCAACCAGCACTGAAAGCTGTGCTATCAGCAATGTTCAAGCAGGTACTTACTATGTAATGGTTGAAGCCTGGAACCAAATATCGGGCGTTTCACTCACGGGGAGTTTTGATGGCGGTGATACGGGTAGTACACCAATAAACCGTACTGAAACCAATGTAAGTGTTAGCTCAGGTGGTTGGACTCGTTTTAGTCAAGAACTAAGCGCAGGTTATTCAACATTGAATGTTGCTATAGCGGGTGGTTCTGGTGATGCAGACTTGTATGTTAATTTTGGTTCGCCATCATCAACATCGTCTTATCAATGTCGACCATATAAAAATGGTAACAACGAAAGTTGCGAAATTACTGCTCCACAAGCGGGCACTTGGTATATTGATTTACAAGGCTACAGCGCGGCAAGTGGCGTAACGTTAACAATAACGGCTAACTAATCCCTCACCTAAGGGAGCATTCGCTCCCTTTTTTCCCCTTATATTTTCAGAGTCTGAATTTGGGTAAACACAGAAAAAAAGGAAACTGTTATGAATATCTTTGCACCAAGCGTCCTGCTTGGCACTGTGTCATTATTGGTAAGTCAGCTGGTAATAGCACAAGAGCCTGACAGTATTTGGGTAAGTATTGACCCTGTAGCAGCTAAACATTACAAATTAAACCAAACAGCTCATAAACACAGTACAGAGCTCCTCGCTCCACAAGCATCCAGCTTATCTTCTGTTGATTTTATGCGTATTAAACAGGCTGAAGTGGCTAATTTAAGTGAATTTATGCACGACAATTACCATCGTTGCGGTGGCTTTGTAGCACATGAATCATTGCTTGAGGCGCAGCTTTATACTGAGCAATTAGCTAAAGTACAGAATCAGTCAATCAACAGTTTGGCTATTAACTACACAATAGATAATGCGCAAACGGTACAGACACTGATCAATAACATTAGTCCTAATGATCTAACCAATACCGTTAATTCGTTGAGTGCTTTTAATAATCGCTATTACTCAGTACAAAGTGGAGTTGATGCATCTCAATGGTTAAAAGATTATTGGCAACAGTTAGCGAGCAACCGCGCTGATATTAGTGTTGATTACTTTAGCCATAGTTGGTCGCAATCATCTGTAATTGTGACTATTCAAGGCAGCGAAAAAGCGGATGAAATAGTAATTGTTGGCGGTCATTTAGATTCAATTAATCAATCAAATCCTAGTAATGGTAGAGCGCCCGGTGCGGATGATAATGCCTCCGGTATTGCGGTCTTGTCAGAAGTGCTTCGGGCAATCGTAGATAATAACTATCAACCACAAAGAACAATCCAAATTATGGGTTTTGCAGCTGAAGAAGTAGGGCTGCGAGGTTCAAAAGCGATTGCAACGGCGTATAAATCACAGGGCAAAAATGTGGTAGGTATGGTGCAATTTGATATGACCGGTAATCATGGCAGTAGCGATGATATTGTGATGATGACAGATTATACTAACAGCGGCCAAAATCAGTTTTTGGGACAATTGATCGACACTTATTTACCCACCCTAAGTTATGGTTTTGATCAGTGTGGATATGGCTGTTCAGATCATGCTTCGTGGTATCAGCAGGGCTTTGCCGCCTCAATGCCATTTGAGTCGCGCATGGCTGATATTAACCCGCTAATCCATACTGCAAACGACAGTAATTTTGATGCTGATCATGCGAGTAAATTTGCCAAACTTGCGGTGAGCTACTTAGCTGAACTGGCTAAAAATGCCGGCTATGAAGTACCACCCACTGACAATGAACTGGAAAATGGTGTCACAGTGTCTGGAATTAATGCGCTTGCTAAAGAGCAAGTTTTTTATACCTTAGCAGTCCCTGCAGGAAGTAGTAATTTAAACTTTACTACAGCAGGTGGCAGTGGCGATGCTGATCTATACGTTAAGTTTGGCGCACCGCCTACTTTACAAGACTTTGACTGTAACAGCACTAATTCAAGCAGTAATGAAGCATGCGCTATTAGTAATATACAATCAGGTACATATCATGTCATGGTTGAAGCATGGAGCGCTATTACCGGTGTTTCCTTAACGGGTAGTTATGATGGTGACAATAATGTACCGACACCGATTAATCGTACCGAGACGAATGTCAGTGTGGCAACAGGAGGTTGGACTCGCTTTAGTCAAAATATCAGTGCGGGTTACGCGTCGTTAAATATTTCTATTTTAGGTGGTAGCGGGGATGCTGATCTGTATGTGAATTTCGGTTCGCCGTCATCAACGTCAACATATCAATGTCGACCTTATAAAAATGGTAATAATGAAAGCTGTACTATTAGCAATCCCCAAGCTGGTGCTTGGTATATTGATTTACAAGGTTATACTGCGGCAAGTGGTATTACTTTAACGATCAACGCACAATAATAACAATAGCAAAGGGGCATTGCTCCTTTGCTATTTGCTTTGCGTATTCACTTGCCCTTGGGGCTATGCTTACGTAAAATCCCGCTATTATTTTTAGCAAAGCGATCGTTATTATCAAACAGCTTTTTAGTGCAGCAGGTCCGTTAGCGCAATCTTTAGATGGTTATACGCCTCGCCAACCGCAGATCGATATGGCGGTTGCGGTGAGTGATGCATTAAAAAACCGCTCGCAATTAGTGGTTGAAGCGGGCACTGGTACAGGTAAAACCTACGCTTATTTAGCCCCCGCGCTAAAGTCTAAAGGTAAAACAATAATTTCAACCGGCACGAAAGCGCTGCAAGAACAATTATATCACCGTGATTTACCACAATTAGTCAAAGCGCTTAGTGCGAGTAAAAAAACCGCGCTGCTAAAAGGGCGCAGTAACTATCTATGTACTTATCGGCTTAATCAGCATGTTGCCCATGTACCGACCGATGATTCTGATGTGATGCATCAATTGGCCATGGTGGCTAAATTTGCCAGTGAAACGCACACCGGTGATCTGGCTGATTGTATTGGTATCGAAGAAGATGCCAAAGTATTACCTTATGTAAGCTCCACTGCGGATAACTGCTTAGGTAAAGAGTGTCCTGATTTTCAAGATTGCTATATTCGCAAAGCCCGCTTAAAAGCGATGGATGCCGATATAGTAGTGGTTAACCATCATTTGTTTTTTGCAGACATGGCGGTAAAAGATACCGGCTTTGCTGAACTCATTCCCACAGCTGATGCTTATATATTTGATGAAGCACACCAATTAAGTGAAATTGCCAGTGATTACTTTGGTGAGAGTATCAGCACTAAAAAGCTGGTGGACTTAATTAATGATTTACGAGCAATTTATCGCTCTGACATTCCGGATATGCTGCAACTTGGTAAAACCTTAAATAAGCTTGAAACCAGTGTTGCAGACTTGCGCTTACAATTTGGCTTAGATGGTAGCCGAGGTGATTGGCGACAAATGCTGGCAAGTAAAGAAATTTGCGCCGCGTTACATAGGGTGATCAGCGATTTAGACTTTTTGTATCAAGTACTCAAACATTGTTTAGACCGTAGCGATAAAATAGAACACCCATTTGAGCGTACCTTAGCTTTTAAAGGGCAATTAGAGCGGGTGTTTGATATAAGCCAAACAGGTAACAGTTATTGGTATGAAACAACACGCCGCTATTTAACCGTACATATAACTCCGCTTAACGTATCAGTTAAATTTGCGCAAATGATGGCAGACACGGGGGCTGGCTTTGTATTCACCTCAGCGACTCTATCTGTCGATAATGCACTTGATCATTTTAACGCAAGCCTAGGCCTTAAGCCTGCCAAAAGTATGATGGTTGATAGTCCGTTTGATTATTATCAGCAAGCCTTATTATGTTTACCGCGTTATTTGCCTGAAACACATGCAGCGAATATGCCTCATGCGATTGTTAAGCTTACCCTCGATTTAATTAAAGCAGCAAAAGGGCGCTGCTTTGTATTGTTTACCAGCTATCGGATGATGCATTTAGTCGCCGAAGGGCTAAGTACGCAGATTGATTATCCTATTTATATGCAAGGGCAAATGTCTAAACGTATTATTTTAGAAAAATTTACCCGCCATGGTAATGCCGTATTATTAGGTACTGCGTCGTTTTGGGAAGGAGTTGATGTCAGAGGTAGCACACTCAGTTGTGTTATTATTGATAAGTTACCCTTTGCAGCACCCGATGATCCACTGCTCCAAGCTAAAATGCAAGATGCGCAATTACAAGGACATGATCCCTTTGCTTATATTCAACTGCCACAAGCGGTGATTGCACTAAAACAAGGCGTTGGACGACTGATCCGCGATAGTAAGGATAAAGGGGTGTTGGTGATTTGCGATAACCGTTTAGTGACACGCCAATACGGCCAAGTCTTTTTAAAAAGCTTGCCGCCGATGCGCCGCACACGTAGCCTTCAAGTGGCCAGTGAATTTTTAGAACACATTAACTAGAGAAATAATTACCATGAATAACGCAATCAGTACTAGTGATATTAATCTATTAGCATTTGACGCTTCTACCGAAGCATTGTCTTTAGTGCTCAATTATAATGGTCAGTTATTTCACCATTTTGAAGTATGCCCGCAACAGCATAGTCAAAAAATCTTACCGTTGGTTGATCAGTTGTTAGCTAAGGCAAATTGCCGTTTAACTGATTTAGATGTTATTGGTTTTGGCCAAGGCCCAGGTAGTTTCACTGGCGTGCGTATTAGTGTCGCCATTGCGCAAGGCTTAGCTTATGCATGTAAACTGCCACTAGTTGGTGTGTCAACGCTGCAAATGATGGCGCAGCAAGCTTATCAACAAACCGGTGAAAAAAGTGTATTTAGTGCTATTGATGCGCGTATGGGAGAAATATATTTTGCCCATTACAGAATCAGTGATAATGGTGTGATGACCTTACAAGGTGACGAACAAGTATTAAAACCAGCATTATTATCTCTTGCAGACGAACCAGGGATTGCAGTGGGCACTGGCTGGCAAACATACCCTGAGGCACTGGCAGATAACCCACAAATTGCTATCAATAACGACATCATATTACCTGATGCCGGTTTTATGTTGGCTACAATTAGCGATGATTTCAGTGCGCAACGTACGGTCAGTGCTGCGCAAGCTCAACCTAAATATGTACGTGATACAGTAACCTGGAAAAAATTACCTGGACGCGAATAAACTGATTAATAAAGCAACTTGCAAGGTTATTAAATTTGGCACATAATTTAATAACCTAAGTAACGAGACGCAACTTTGAATCTACCTATTGGCTCAGGGTTTTACTCGGGAGACATACCCGGTAAAATTACCTCAAGACAGATCAACACTAATAAACCTCAGGGGTTATTGGAGCAATCTGCTGCTGATAATAAACAGTCTGCGGAGTTTGTTAAATCAAGCCAAGCAGGTATTGCGCTGGCTGATAAGTTACAAAGTGACACTGCCCAACCTAGTTACCGACAAACGATTTATGACCAGCCGACAGCCAAAGTAAGTCGTGCTATTTCAACCTACACCGAGTTTGCTAATTTAGAACGCCGAGCTGAAGTACAAAACTTAATTGGTGTGGACATCTACGCTTAACAATTAGACAGTAATTTAACTCTGTGTTGATGTGCCAGTATTTGGCAAAAGTTTACCTCCAGCTGTGATTAAAAAAGCCCAGATACATTATGACTGGGCTTTTTATAATTAACCTTTAATGTTGCAGTTAGCCTCTACCCTAAGGAAAAGCAACATGCCAGTTAAACGTTACTGCTGTTCAATAAAGCCGATCAGTTTATCTGCAATATCAGTATTGTTTTGTGAGCCGATAAATTTATCAGCACCTTTACCATAGGCAAATACTTGTACATCAATAGCAGTGTGACCGCCGGTAGTCCAACCGGTGAAGCTGGCTCTACTGATAATATCTTTAATGGCAAGATTAAGTGGTTTATCGCCTAGTTTTTTTGCTTGTTCAAGCTTGATCTGGTTTTCGGGAGTGTATTCTATATTCGTGTTAGCAGTCCAAATGGCTTTTAAATCATTAGACTCAGACATTAATTTAGTTAATTTAACGGCTGTGGCTTTCACGCCTTTTACTACCTCGGTTTCCCATTTATATTGCCCATGCGCACCTAATGTTAAACCACCTGTTGAGTGATCTGCGGTGATCACCAATAAGGTATCCGGGTTTTTATCAACGTACGCTTTTGCTTGCTCGATTGATTTAGCAAAATCATCCATTTCCGCCATTGCACAGGCAATATCATTGGCATGGCCACACCAATCAATTTGGCTACCTTCGATCATCACAAAAAAGCCATTTTTGTTATTTTCATCAAGTAACTCAAGCGCTTTATTGGTCATTTGTGCTAAGCGTGTTGGGTTATTATCTAACGCAAAGTCAAGCCCAACTGGAGCAAATAATCCCAGCGCAGGAATTTGCTTAATATCTTTTAACGCACTAAAGTCATCACTGTATTGATAGCCCGCTTGCTTAAATTCTGCAACTAAATTACGGTCTTCGCGGATGTAATATTTAGTACCGCCACCGAGCATTAAATCAACGGGAAGTTTTCCGGCAATTTTATTATCAATATAATCATTGGCAATTTCATCGTAATTACGACGAGATTCATTATGTGCAGCGAAGCTTGCAGGCGTGGCATGATTGATTTGTGAGGTTGCAACTAATGCGGTGATCATGCCTTTTTGTTTGGCAATTTCGAGCATTGTTTTTACCGGTTTTTTATCGGTATCAACTGCAATTGCACCATTATAGCTTTTATGGCCTGAGCTCAAAGCAGTTGCGCCAGCAGCACTGTCAGTTACATAAGTATGGTCGTCAGGGTAAGTATGTGCCATGCCTTTAAGGATTGTATCAAACACCGTGCCTTCTATTTCTTTGGTAGACGGATCATCTTTAAAGTAGCGATATGCTGTAGTATAAGCGGGGCCCATGCCATCACCAATCATATAAATTATGTTTTTTGGTGCTTGCTCTGCGTATGCACTTGCTGAGCATAATAATGCCAAGAGGCTTATTTGTTTCTTCATCTTTGTACCCTGTTTATTATGTAGTGCCATTGTATACGCAATGTAGTATAAATAAATGTCTTTTACGTTAAACAAACTAAAAACAAAGGGGAATTACGCAGTGCATCCATTTTCAGTTCAAAGTGGCGCATTAACACTTCATGGCCTAACATTTGGGCAAGGAAAAGAGGTTGTCATTGCATTACATGGTTGGCTTGATAATTGTCATAGTTTTTTACCCATGTTAGAACATAACACCTTAACTGCAACTTGGTATTGTGTGGACTTTCCTGGACATGGTTTATCAGATTGGCGTGGAAGCGATGCACACTATTATTTCATTGATTACATTGATGATATTTATAACTTAATCGAGCAACTTGGGGTTAATAAAGTACACTTGGTTGGTCATTCTATGGGCGCAATGGCCGCTGGTCTTTTTGCCAGCTGTTTTCCTGATAAAGTAAATACGGTCACTATGATAGAAGGACTGGGAGTTGTCACAACACCCAGTAAAAAAGTGGTCGAGCAGCTTAGAAATGCAATTTTGAATCGACGTCGTGTAAATAAAAAAGCACCCCGACAGTACGAGTCAAAACAAATAATACACCAAGCACGGGCGGTACAAAGTGACTTACCTTTGGATTTAATAGCACTTTTGATGGACAGAAATATACGAGAAACTGAACAAGGATGGCTGCTAAGAACTGATCCAAAGCTTAAAAATCATTCAGGTTTTAGATTTGATGAGCAACAATGCATAGCGGTAATAAGCGAAATAAATGTGCCGTGCCAATTAATTCTAGGCAGTGAAGGGTATCAATTTATTAGTGATAATTTAGATAAATATGCTAATTATTACAAAAGCTTAATAGTAAATGAAGTTGAAGGTGGCCACCACTGTCATATGCAAAGCCCTGAGCAGTGTTTACAGCAGATTCATGCCTTTATGCTGCAAACTGGTGCATGTTAATTGTATATTTGCACAAAATGTGGGAATATTTGCGAATTAGAGTGATTGCTCAATTGTGAAATTGCCTTACTTAGTTTAAGGTTTAATAAAAATAAATTATAAATAGAACAGGAGCTAAGAGTGGACAAAATTTGGCTGAAGCGCTACCCAGAGGGTATGCCTGAAACAATCGATCCTGAGCACTACAACTCGTTGTTAGAAGTGTTTGAAAAAAGCTTCACTGACTACAAAGACTTGCCTGCTTTTACCAATATGGGTAAAACATTGAGCTATGATGAAATAGACCAAGCAACAAAACGTGTTGCTGTGTATATTCAAAAAGAGCTGGGATTGAAAAAAGGCGATAAAGTGGCTGTAATGATGCCAAATTTATTACAAACACCTGTTTCAATACTCGGTATTTTACGTGCCGGTTGTGTCGTAGTTAACGTTAATCCGCTTTACACTGTGCGTGAGCTTGAACATCAATTAAATGATTCAGAAACATCAGCGATTTTTATACTGGCTAACTTTGCAGACACGCTTGAAAAAGCATTGCCGCACACTAAAGTAAAACACATCGTAGTTACCCAAGTGGGTGATATGGTGGGTGGCTTTAAAAAGCACTTGGTTAACTTTGTTGTTAAGCATATTAAAAAAATGGTGCCAAGCTATTCATTGCCTAACCCCATTAAGTTTGAAGCCTTACTTGCAGCGAACGAAAAAGATTACATTAAACCTGAAGTGTGTTTATCTGATATTGCTTTTTTACAATATACCGGTGGCACAACGGGTGTCTCTAAAGGTGCAATGCTGACCCATGGCAATATGGTAGGTAACTTAGAGCAGGTTTCTGGTTGCTTAGATCAAGTGTTAGAACGTGGCAAAGAAGTTGTTGTCACTGCTTTACCGCTTTATCATATCTTTGCACTAACAGCGAACTGCTTAACGTTTATGAAGTATGGCGGATTAAATTTATTGATCACTAATCCGCGTGATATGAAAGGCTTTGTGAAAGAATTAGGCCAACATAAATTCACCGCGATCACGGGTGTAAATACATTATTTAATGGTTTGTTGAACACACCGGGTTTTGCCGAGCTTGATTTTTCAAGTTTGAAAATGTCCCTTGGTGGTGGTATGGCTGTACAGCGACCTGTTGCTGAAAAATGGCAAAAGATCACCAGTAGCAAATTAATGGAAGGGTATGGTTTAACTGAGTGTTCGCCATTAGTTACTGTCAGTCCTTATGATCTAGATTCATACAATGGTTCGATTGGTTTACCTGCACCTAATACTGAGATCAAGTTGATGTTAGATAATGGTGAAGAAGCAGCCAAAGGTGAGCCGGGCGAATTATGGGTTAAAGGTCCACAAGTGATGGTTGGTTATTATAATCGTCCTGATGCAACGGCTGAGTGTTTGCAAGATGGTTGGTTTGCCACAGGGGATATAGCCACTTATGACGATGAAGGATTCTTTTATATTGTTGACCGTAAAAAAGATATGATCATCGTATCTGGCTTTAATGTGTTCCCAAATGAGATCGAAGAAGTGATTGCAATGCATGAAGGTGTTTTAGAAGCAGCAGCAATTGGTATCCCTCATGATGTTAGCGGCGAGCAAGTTAAAGTTTTTATTGTTAAAAAAGACCCATCTTTGACTGAAAAAGATATAATAAAACACTGTCGTGATAATTTAACTAATTACAAGGTCCCTAAACTGGTTGAGTTTAGGGATGAATTGCCAAAAACAAACGTTGGCAAAATACTCAGACGAGCCTTGAAAGATTAGCAAGCTAAAAAAGCCGACATATGTCGGCTTTTTTATTGTAGGAGATTAAGTGCAATATCAATTGATCCAAACCCAAAATCAATTAAATGAGTTTGTAGAGCAGATCCGTAACAAACCCATCTTAGCAATTGATACAGAATTTATGCGTCGTCGTACTTTGTATCCTGAAGTTGCCCTTATTCAAGTTTATGACGGCGAACATTTAGCATTAATCGATCCGCTAGCCGAGCTATCATTGTTTGATTTTTGGCAGATTCTACGTGACCCTGCGGTGTTAAAAGTCTTGCATTCACCGTCGGAAGATATTGAAGTATTTCAAAAATACGCCGGCTTCGTACCAGCTCCCTTATTTGATAGCCAATTTGCCTTGCAATTATTAGGCAATGGCAACTGCATGGGCTTTGCTCATATGGTAAAAAATTTACTCGATATTGAAATCGACAAAAGCGAATCACGGACCAATTGGTTACAGCGTCCGCTAACAATTAAACAACTCGATTACGCTGCAGCTGATGTATTTCATTTATTACCGTGCTTTAAAATTATTATTGAACAAATCAACGACGCTGGTTTCTTTGATATTGTGATCAATGAAAGTGAGTTGATTGCACAAAAACGGGCTTATCAAACACCGGATGAACATCTGTATCGAGACATTAAAAATGCTTGGCAATTAAAACCTGCGGATCTTGCTGTATTAAGAGAGCTTGCGGCTTGGCGTCGTAACAAAGCGATACGCAAAAATTTAGCGCTTAACTTTGTATTAAAAGAGCATTGCTTGGTTGAATTGGCAAAACGCAAACCAACGAGTTTAACTGCAATGCGTAATGTCCCAGAAGTCGATAGCATCGAAGTTAACCGCTCGGGCGTTGAAATCTTAAAGTGTATTGAAAAAGCTAAAGTGATCCCTGTTGCAGATTTTCCTGAGCCACTAAGACGACTTATTGACTTTCCAAGTTATAAAAAAGTAGCCAAAGAAATTAAACAAAAAATCACTGCAGTTGCTAAAAAACAGGGCATTCCAGAAGATGTATTTGCATCTAAAAAGCAAATCAACCAGTTGATCAGTTGGAATTGGAAGTTAACCAGCGCTGAGCGTGAACAGACTCCAAAGCCCGATTTACTTAACTCATGGCGTTATGAATACTTAAAAGACACACTGAAAGAGTGGGATGTATAATTATTAAGAGTTCATAGGGACTAAGATAGTTAATGTACTATTGTTAGTCCCTACTGTTTGTGTCAGAGGGTGTAATACCAATCGACTTAAATATTTAACCATTCTAGCGAGCTAAATAAAGCGCTAACTGCGTTATAATTTTTTCAATTAGAACAATTACATGTCAAAATTTATGCCTTGTTATTACTGTCTTTATCTGTTGCTATAAATGGTCAGTAACTTAACACGATTGGTATAATAAGTTATTTTATCAATGATGTAGGTTTACTTTATTCGCCCATTTTAGCGAGGATCTTATCTAAATTAACTTTAGATTTAGCCACGCTTTGCATTGGTGTTAACCCATTCGGGTATTCTTCTTGCTCTACGACTAGCCACTGAGTGGCGCCATCAACAATCAATGTTTCTATTATTTTTTGCCATGGATAATCATTTTCACCTAATATAGGACTTAAGCCATCGTTAGGATGGGTGCGAACTTTTAAGTGGGTTGCCAGGGTTCGTCCTGGGTATTTTTTAATGAAATATTCAGGATCTTTTCCTGCATAATGTACCCAACCTATATCAAGCTGCAGTGGCAGGGTATATGGCGTATTACTGGCAATAGCGTCCCAGTATGTCGCGTTTTGGAATTGATTAAACTCCTTATTATGGTTGTGAAAACCGATGTGCATAGCATAGCGCTGAGCGATTTCATTAACCTGAGTGAGTTGTTCGGTCAGAGAGGTGATTCCTTGTGGCTGCCAAGCTCTTTCATCCCAAGGTACAAATAAAATCGAAACACCAAGGGTTTTATAAAACAATAATGTGTCTGCTAAGGTGTCATCCGTTAAGGAATCAAAGCCGATATGTGCGCTACTAGCGACTAAATTTAGCTTCGCGAGTTTGTCCTTCAGTGCACTTGGATTGTTCTTATAAGGCCCAAAGTCACCTGCAAATTCCACACCTTGAAAGCCCATATCAGCAATAGATGAAAGGGTGCCATCAAAATCCGCTTTTAAGGCATCTTTAACAGACCAAAGCTGAACACTAACGGGGAGTAGTTGTTTGCTTGTTTTTGCATAGATAGACAGCGAGTTTAAAACACAAAAAATAAACAGAATTGAAATAACATAATTAAATAATGATTTGATTTTGAACATAAAAAACACCTAGGAGGAAAAGCAGGGAATTGCTCCCTGCTTAGGGCTGGGCTAGCTAAAAAATAACTTAGCGTTAACTGGCAACTGAATCTTGATAAGCATACTCGGTCAAACCCAGTTCAGCTAAAACGCTATCTAAATGGGCTTTTGCTTCGTCAGTAGGTCCTGGGTAATCGCCTGCAATAGGCACATTGCCTAAATAGCCAATATCTTTACAACCTTGCGGTGTACAAAAGTAGGCACCAAGTACAAGGTTTTTAAAGCGTAAAAAAGCATTACCAATGCGTTGAAACTGCGCAGGGGTTTCATCATCAAAATAAGCAATATCATTTAAGATGGCTGTTTGTTGCTCTTTTTTCAATGCGACAAATGGTGCTTTATAACGCAGCACAGCCTCATCATCGATCCATGCTAATCCGTGTAAAATAGTAACGCGGTCTTTTTGTTGACCGTTATAAGGTGAGCTTACCCACTCATCAATCACACTCGGTACATTTACCTCAGTTGCACTTGGGTTGTTACCTTCGCTAGGCACGATATAATCGGCTAACACCGCAACTAAATTTAATTGTGCTTGAGTTAATGTCAATGGCCAAGGTGATTGTGGTGGCATAACCATATTGGGATCAGTGCCATAACCTTTAGCTGTTATAGGTTGTAAATCTAAGTCAGGCCAATGTCCTTTATCACTAATTTTCTCTTCTAACGCTTTACTACACCCTGCTGAAAGTGATACGGCGGAACCTGCGGCTAATAAACCAAGCCACTTTAACGATTCACGACGTGTCATGCCGGAAATATATTTGTATGAGTCAACACGATCTTCATTATGCATGTTACAGCGCTCCTTGTTCTATTTGTTTGGCTATCCAGGTTGAATTACGCATTGCCAATGTCATGATGGTTAATGTGCAATTTTTATGTGGATTAGAGGCAAATACCCCTGCATCCATCACAAATAAGTTGTCGCAATCCCATGTTTGGCCCCATTGATTGGTCACTGAATCCTTTGCTGAGCTACCCATGCGAGTGGTGCCTACTTCATGAATGATCTCGCCACCTTTTGAAATTGCTTTTTCAGCAGCAGGTAATTTGCCCACAGTAGCTCCTAGATTTTCAAGGATCTGTTTCGCTGTTTTTAAGCCGTGCTCAATTTGTTTTAGCTCACGATCTGACCATTTGAAATGAAATTTCGAAACCGGAATGCCCCATTTATCTTTAACATTTTCATCAATTTCCATGTAGGTATCATCGTTGGGGAGCATTTCTCCGCGCAGCGCAAAGCCAACATAAGATCCATAGGCATCACGAACTTGTTGTTTTAGTTCAATACCATAACCACGTTTATCGCCAGAGACTCCAGAGCCAGGTTGATTAAAACCGCTACTGATCTCAAAGTGATAACCACGAGGAAAATCAAGCTCACCTTTGGCATGTGCTTTGTGTCCCCACCAAGGAATAAATAAATGGTTCCCAGTGTGGCCATCTTCGTTATAACGTGGGCGACCTTTTAATGCTGGAACTTGCGCACCAAGCCAAGCACCGGTTGAATCCATTAAGTTACGACCTACTTGGCCACTTGAGTTAGCTAAACCTTTGGGATGCTTGGCGTGTTTTGAATTTAGCAAAATACGTGCGGATTCGCAGGCACTAGCGGCAAGGATCACGATATCTGCTGTTAGTGTTTTTTCAGCTACGGTTTGCTTATCTATATAAGTAACACCCGTTACTTTACCGTCATCATTAACAGCCACTGATTTAACCATTGCATCAGTAATTATTTCTAAATTCCCAGTTGCTTTTGCCATAGGTAATAATGAGGTTGTAGTTTGAAACGCCGCGCCGATTGAGCAACCATGGCCACAAGGTGTTGCATAAAAGCATGCCATACGATCATCTTTTGGCCGAGTTAATACTGCTCTGTGCATAGGCACGGCTGCGATACCCAGTTTTTTCGCACTGGCAGCAATAAGTAACTCAGGAATTCGCGGCGTTGGTGGTGGCTGTAATACCCCAGGTGCAGATGGCGGCATATCATCAAGGCCGGTATTGGTGCCGCAAATACCCACTAGTTCTTCCGTGATGTCGTACCATGGTGCGATATCATCATAAGTGAAAGGCCAATCTGCGCCGTTGCCATCTTGGCTCTTACCTTTAAAATCATGTTCACTAAAGCGTAATGAGTAACGTCCCCAGTGATTAGTTCTTCCACCTAGCATGCGCGCACGCCACCAGTAAAAATCAGTGCCTTTGGCGTTAGTGTAAGGCTCATCAGGAACTTGCCAGCCACCATCGACGGTTGCATCGTAAAAGCCAAAGTTTTTGTCTTTATTTCCTGCGCCCATTAAAGGAGCTTCACTGTTACGGCGAAACATTGGGCTTTCTTTTTTTGGATCGTAATCACGCCCCGCTTCAAGTAATAATACTTTATGGCCTAGTTTAGTTAAGGTATAAGCGGCCATTGCGCCACCTGCGCCGGAGCCAATAACCAGTACTTTATGATCAAATGTAGACATGCTTATAGTTCCTTAATTTTTATATTTTTAAACCACACTTTGTCACCATGGTCTTGAAGACCTATATGTCCTTGCTCTGCCGCAGCAAAGTTACTCCAAGTAGCAAATTTGCTATTTGCGACAAGGGTATTCCATGTTGTGCTGCCGATTACTATGCTTAATGTACTTATGCCATTTTGCCAAACCTGCAAGTGTTTATCTTGCATACGAATACGAACACTATTCCAATTATTGGCTGGTTTATGCGCTGTTGTCGGGGCTGCAAACAGATCGTAAAGAGAGCCAGCCAAGTGTGAGTCTATTTTGTTATCTGGGTGCTCTTCGTTATCAATTATTTGAATTTCAGGGGCGTGAGAATAAATCATACTGCCAGTTTCATCTGCCAGCACAAAAATACCGCTATTCCCTTTAGTTGAAATTTTCCAATCTATTTGTAAATCAAAATTGCGATAGACTTTTTTCGTGAGTATGTCGCCGCCGCCTTTAGTGAGTGACATTGCGCCATTGTCTATGGTCCATTTTGGGCTGAGTGTCTCACTTTTAAAATTGCGCCAGTGCGACATATCTTTGCCATCGAACAGTAATTGCCAGCCAGCTGATTGTTCTTCTTTAGAAAGTTGGTTATCGGGTGTCTTAGCAAAAGCACTGCTACTAAAAGCCAGTGCAATTGACAACATCGAGATTGATTTAAGCATATAATACCCCTTATTTTTTGTGTGTTACTTGTTATGACTAAACGTATTTCTCAACGTTTTTATTTTTTGTTATAAACAGATGAAGACCAATAAATACAATGATCAGTACAATCGGAAAAACCAGTAGATTTTGTAATACAGCTTGTCCTGCGAGCACTTCAACTTGTTCTACACTGACACTAGTTGTTTGTGCTTGTGTTCGCGCATTATCAATCCAATGGCCTATGACGGGGTTCCAGATACTCATTGCAAACATGCCAGCTCCACCAATTAACGACATGCCAAGTGCACCTGTTTTTGGGGCATACTCAGCGACACAACCGATCATGGTTGGCCAAAAATAAGTAACGCCAACGGCAAATAGTGCTGCGGCAAGGTAGATGGTATTACCTTGCGCTTGGCTCATTAAAAATATCCCTAGTGTTGAAAAAATGGCTGAGCCCAGTAGGACACCCGATGGACTAAAGCGGTGCACAATCGGGCCCGCAAAAAACCGACCTAATGCCATCAATCCGGTGATCAAAGCTAAAATAACCATAGGCGAAGCGCCTGACGAGCCAAGGATTTGCTCAATCCATTGCTGTGTGCCAAATTCGGTGACTGCTGTCAGTGTCATGCAAATAATGAGAAACAAATACAGCGGCGAGAGTAAGTGTTTTAAGTTGCTGGTGGTTGAATTTTGCTGTGTATCAAACTGTGGAAATTTCGCTTTAAGCATCATCACACCATAAATAATGGTGGGCACAAGGATCAGCGAAACTTGCCATTGCCAGCTGAAGCCAGCGGATGTCATTGCATTTGAAGCTAATGCACCAATTACGATCCCGCCAGGAAACCAAACATGAAAGCGGTTTAACATAGTGGTGGTGTTTTTAGGATACATTTGGGCGATCAGTGGATTACAACCGGCTTCAACCGATCCATTGGCAAAGCCAATTAAAAAGGTAGAGATCAATAATCCCCAAAAACCATCTGCAGTGATAGTTAAAATAAGTCCGCCTAGGTGGCAAATAAACGCTAATGCAACCAACTTTTTAGCACCAATCGCGTTATAAATGATGCCCCCGAGCATGGTTGCAACCGGAAACCCTAAAAATGCCATGGCATTTACCCAGCCTAGCTGTGTACCAGTGAGGCCGAACTGCTCGCCTAGTTGTCCTAAAACGCCAGCCCTTATTGCGAAAGTCATTGATGTGACAATTAATGCAGTGCAGCAAAGCCGAAAAATAATACGATTATTGTTGTTATTCATTGTGTGTGACCCTGTTTATTAAATACCTAATATCCGCTTATTTCGCTGATCATTTGTGTCCATTGCGCTAAAGTCATCAAATGCTTTAGCCGTAGGGCGGATCAAATGCTCTTTTATAAATTGTGCGCCTTCTTTCGCCCCATCTTCAGGATGTTTAATGCAACACTCCCACTCTAGAACTGCCCAGCCATCAAAACCATATTGCGTTAATTTGCTGAAGATACTTTTGAAATCAATTTGGCCATCACCTAAGGAGCGAAACCGACCAGGGCGGTCTTGCCAATCTTGATAGCCACCATAAATACCGCTGCGACCATTTGGATTAAACTCTGCATCTTTGACGTGAAATGCTTTAATACGATGGTGATAAATATCAATAAATGATAAGTAATCAAGTTGTTGTAAGATGAAATGGCTGGGATCATAAAGAATATTTACCCGAGGATGATTATTTGTCGCAGCTAAAAAGCGCTCAAACGTTACGCCATCATGTAAATCTTCCCCTGGGTGAAGTTCATAGCAAACATCCACATCCATTTCATCAAAGTAGTTGAGGATTGGTAGCCAGCGTTTCGCAAGTTCTTGGAATCCTTGCTCTACCAGTCCTTTTGGACGCTGCGGCCAAGGATAAAAAGTATGCCAAAGTAGTGCTCCTGAAAAAGTCACATGGCTTTTCAAGCCCAAATTTTTACTGGCTTTAGCGGCCATCATTAACTGATTGATGGCCCATTTCGTTCTGGCTATAGGGTCACCGCGTAGTGCTTGAGGGGCAAAATTGTCAAACATTTCATCATAAGCCGGATGAACGGCTACGAGCTGCCCTTGTAAATGAGTTGATAACTCTGAAATTGTAAGCCCTGCCTGTGCAGCAATACTAGTCACTTCATCGCAATAATCTTGGCTTTGGGCTGCTTTTTCTAAATCGAAAATACGAGAATTTGCAGTCGGTAGCTGAATTGCTTTGTAGCCTAAATTTGCTGCCCACTGACAAATAGTGGCAAAGCTGTTGAAAGGAGCTTCATCGCTGATGAATTGTGCTAAGAAGATCGCTGGACCTTTAATTTGTTTCATTTTTTATCCAATTTTAAATGGTTGCCACTTAGTGTCTTTGCTCGACGCTGCTACAGCATTTTCTATAAATGCCATTCCGCGAATTGCTTCTTTAATACCAGGCACGTCGAAGTCACTGTTAGATGCTGAGTATCCGGCTTTTTTTGCGTGAATTTGTTTTGCAAAATTGACATAGATATTGGCAAATGCTTCAAGGTATCCTTCTGGATGGCCTGCAGGTGTTCGCAGTGAATTTTGTGCCGCAGTACTTTTTAGGCCAACACCTGCACGTAATAGGGTGGTTGGCGCGTTATGACTTTTGAGCCACAAACTATTTGGTTCCATTTGTGACCACTCAAGACTTGCTTGATCGCCATAAATACGCAAATTAAGATTGTTTTCTTCTCCTAATGCAACTTGGCTAGCAAGAAGAACTCCCTTAGAGTCGTTGTTAAAGCGCAGTAAAACGGTGCCATCATCATCGAGTGTTCTGCCTGCAACAACATGATTTAAGTCAGCGCATAGTGCGGTGATTTCTAGGCCGCTCACGTATTCAGCTAGATTTGCAGCATGCACTCCTATATCAGCTATACAACAACTAATACCGGCCTTATCAGCATCTAAACGCCATTTGGCTTGTTTGGCATTTTCATCTTCGCTGGTGGCAAGCCAACCTTGGCTGTACTCAACAATAATTTTACGAATAGCGCCCAGCTCGCCATCAGTAATACGTTGGCGCGCTTCTTTAATCATCGGGTAACCAGTGTAGGTATGAGTTAATCCATATAAACAATCACTGGCTTGCAGAGTTTTTTCTAATAACAGCGCTTGTTCTAAATTTAGGGTGGCTGGCTTATCTGATAAAACGTGAAAACCTGCTTCAATTGCACACTTTGCAATTGGGAAATGCAAATGATTTGGCGTCACTATTGCCACAAAATCAATTCGTTGATCGGCAGGTAACTTAGCTTCTTCGCTAAACATTTGTTGGTAGCTGTCATAGCAACGATCTGGATTTATTCCTAGCATTGCAGCTGTAGCTTGGCTGCGTGATGGATCTGAACTAAAGGAGCCTGCGACTAACTCAATTAAGCCATCTAAGCGTGCAGCAATGCGATGGATTGCACCGATAAATGCACCTTGTGCACCACCGACCATCCCCATGCGGATTTTGGCATTATTCATGAAAAAGCTCCATGTCAGTAATCGTCTACTGAGTTTAGTTAATAGCATGTTATTGATAATAAGGAATGAACAGCGTAAGGGATAATAAAAATTCGGTTGACAATGCAACAAAATCGGCGTTTTATATATTATTGCGAATTGATATTTATAGAATATATTATTATGGAAGTACAAGGGATTATAAATAAAGCGGGCGTAAATCAACTGATCGCGGCATTTGATTTATTACCTGATATTTTGTTTTGGGTTAAGGATTCTGATAGCCGAATTTTATACGCAAATCAACACTTTATTGAGCATCAAGGGTATAAGTCATTAGAGCAGATTTTACTTAAAACTGATTTTGACTTTTCATCCAAGCACTTAGCATTTCAATATGTCAATGACGATAAACGCGTAATGAATGGCTATGTGGTTATTGATCGTTTGGAGCTAAACCAAACCTCAAATGGTGAATTGGCCTGGTTTTCAACGTCCAAAAAAGCGATTTTAACTGACGATGGTCAGATACTGGGCACCTATGGCGTTACACGGCATTTACAAAAAACATCAAAGGCTTTGTCGCATGTAAGAGCGATTGAAGGGCCAGTAAATTATATACGTGAACACTATCATCGTAATATCTGTATTGAAGAACTTGCCGAGCTTGCTCATTTATCGGTAAGTGCGTTAGAGCGGCGTTTTAAAAAACATTTAGCAAAAACACCTAATCAATTTATTAATGAAATACGTTTAGAAAACGCACGTAAGCTACTTGTTGAAACTCGTTTACCTATTTCACAAATAGCCTATCAATGCGGTTTTTCTGAGCCTAGCTATTTCAGTAAACAATTCAGACGCTTATTTGGTGAGATCCCTTCGCAAATGCGCGACCAAATTGAGCCCTAAGCCAGCCGTTTAGCTAATTGAATAGCGCCTTGCTCGGGCAGGTAATGCGCATCACATAGATAACCTTGTGCTTTGGTAGATAACCAAGGAGTAATTTTCTCGGCTGTGCCTCCCATTAATGTAATGTTGTAATAGCCGTGGCTAACTAAATGATCGATATAACGGGTAATATAGCGCGCTGCTTGCTCTAAAATAATAATGGCCCAAGGATCATCTTGCATTGCGAAAACTAAAGGCGCAAAACCGGCAAAAAAAGCGGGTTTGGCATTGAGTGCTAATTCTGTCAGCTGGTTACTTGTATCACAACTAAGCTGTGCCAATAAGGTATTTATTAATGGGCTTGAGGGGGATAAGCCATCTAAAACCTCTAATGCATAACGAAATAAAGTTAAACCAATCCAGCCTCCGCTTGCGCCATCACTTAATAATAATCCATGGCCTCCTAATTCAATAACGTTACCGTTTTTTATTGCTCCAGCACAAAAGCCAGTGCCTAAAATAATAATCGCACCACTGTTATCACCATGGGCACCTTGACAGGCTATGTGTAAGTCAGTTGAAAAGTTAAATTGTGCAAATGGATGCTGCCACTGTGCCATCTTTTTATTTGCACCGGCAATGCCAGCGCCAGCGAGTCCTGCATAGGCATAAATTGCCCCGAGTGTTGATAGCCCTAAACCAGCCTGTTGTAATGCGTGTTTTGTTGCATCAATAATGGATTGCTGCGCCACTTCAACGGAGGTTGCAATATTTGCTGCACCGCTTACTGCCTCAGCAAGTAGGGTGCCTTGTGCGTTTTCAAGCCTGACTCGGCATTTTGTACCGCCGCCATCAATACCTAAATACAGGGGAGGTTGAGAGTGGTTAGTCATTTTTAGCCTGCTCGTTAGTTCGTTGATTTAAAATTGCGTTAATTAATAACGGATCCACCCAGCCATCCTTGTTGTGTACACCAGAGTAGGCATGTAGTGACACTAAATTATTGTTGGCAAGTTGCCAAAGTGTACTTGCATTATCAGTGGTTACGCCACCACCAATAACAATTTCTATATGATCATTGGCGTGGCTAATGATTGTTTGTATATGATTAAGACCTTGCATAACACCTTTATCATCAGTCCATTTAGTGCCATTTGTGAGGATACGATCAATGCCCAGTTCAGTTAATAGGCCAATTGCCTTTTCGCTGTCTTCTATACAATCAAAAGCGCGATGAAATGTCGTTGCTAAATTATATTTATGTGCGCAGGCAATAAGCGCTGTGGTAGCTGCGATATCAACGTCATTGGCGTTTAGCGCACCAAAAACAACACCGGTAGCACCTGCGTGCGCCGTGTGTGCTATTTGTGTAAGCATTAGCTTCAGTATTGTTGCATCAACAATAAATTGATTCGCAACAGGTCGTATCATGATAAGCAACTCGCCTTCTGAGGGCATTGCATGAGCTGCAATAGTCATTGCTGTTTCACTAGGAGTGAGACCTTCAAGTTGCATTGTGCTGCAAAGTTCAATTCTAGAGGCGCCAGCTGTAAATGCGGTTTTTACATTATCAGCTAACTGAATATGACTATCTGCGTTTAAACAGACTTCTAAATTTTTACGCATTGTTTCGTTCCAAAATACCAGCGATGTTGTTAACAATAAAATATTTAATTATATTAGATTATAATGGAATAAATAAAATTCATTTTTAAATCATGTTCTTATTTTTGTTTTTTTACTTTTCATGAATATGGGAAGTGTTTTTATATGCCATTAATTTAAGTTGACGACTATAAACTAGCTCAGCACTAATTGGATCTTTTTTTAACCTTAACGCCGATTTTGTTCTAGAGGCAACCGAATTTCTATTATCACTTTCTTCGACAGAACCCTATTCTTGAAAAGCAGTTTAACAAGCTATTAACTCAGATATGAAACGCCTTAAAGTTTATTGGCACGGATTATCGTGGGTTTTAAGTTACTAAATACAATCAATAGCACACAATCATACTGGAGATAAACATGACCAATAATAATAACAGTCGTGAATCGGCGGGTCTTGCTCGGCGATTTAAGAAATCTGCATTGCTTCTAGCGGTGATGGCAAGCTGTAATGGCGCATACGCACAAGATCAACAAAATGAACAAGAAAGCGATCTAGAAGTAATAGAAGTCAGGGGGATTCGCGCCTCGATGGCAGAAAATTTAGCGATTAAGCGACTGTCCAATTCGATTGTTGATGCAATCACCGCAGAAGATATAGGTAAATTTCCAGATAAGAATGTGGCCGATTCTTTACAACGAGTACCTGGTGTTGTGATATCTCGCAGTGGTGGTGAAGGCGAGAATGTTAGTATTCGTGGGTTGTCATCTGATTTAACCCTCACTCAACTTAACGGTAATTTTATTGCTTCATCACCGGGTTCTCCATCTCGTTCTTTTAGCTATTCTTTACTGCCTTCGACTATGGTGCAATCGGTTGAAGTTTTTAAATCATCAGAAGCTCGCTTAGATGAAGGCGGTGTAGGTGGTACGGTTATTCTAAATAGTCGTACGCCATTGGATATGGATGCAAACTCTGGTGCATTTAATGTTGAATACACTTATGCTGATGTAACAAAAGAGTATGAGCCTAATTTTAGCGGTGTGTATTCTTGGAAAAATGAAGATGAAAACGTTGGCTTTTTACTCGGTTATACTAAGCAAGATCGTACTAACCGCTCTCTGACTGGAGATATGTCAGGCGGAGGTGGTTGGCGATGGGCAACGGGGAGCGAGCAGCCAGCAACTGATGTAAATGGCAATGAAATTACTGACAGTACTCGGCGTTTTGGGGCGTTAGAAGATGCGTATGGTAATTCCTATGATGGTGTATGGGCACCGCAAGTTGCCGGTGTGGGCATTACTGAGGAAAAGCGCGAACGTGTTGGTGTGCAAGCGACAATGCAATGGCGACCAACAGATAATTTAGAGCTGACATTTAATCACTTTCACTTTGAATTAGGTCAAGATAGAACTACTTCACAACTGATGATCCCTGAATGGAAATATAACCCTGACTATTTAACCGGTGTAATACTTGATGAAACGGGCTCTATTGTTACTGGAATGGATTTCACCAGTGGTGCAGGCGGTAGTGAAGGCAATTTAGAGTTTCCTTGGATCATAGGTAGTTATACAAAAGAAAAAGATACTTCAGATACGTATGACTTTGCATTTGAATATGCAGGTGATGTCTTTGACCTTAAAGGCAAATTTGGTCGTACGAAGGCAAGCGGTGGGCCATCGGAGTCATTTAATGCAGCGTATAAAAGCGGTCAGCCTGGCAGTCGTAGTGATTCAGGAAAAAATGAAAATGCGGCATCGTTTGCAGGTTGGCGCTTAGGTGAACGTGTTTCTTTATATGCAGATCCAGCATTACTTGCGAATTTACAAGCAGGTATTGCAGGTGATCCTGATCCAGGTTCAACAGGCTCAAGTTTCATTGTCAGTGACTTAAAAGAAGACTATGGTCAACTTGATTTAGATTACCATGTTGCTTATGGCATAGTTGATACATTGCGTGTGGGAGTTAAGCATCGAAAAGCAAGTCTGCATCGGGAAACCAATAATACATTTTTTATTACTCAAGATGGTGCCGATCGCATTGCTAGTGGGGAACTTGATCCATTCAGTCAAGGTGCAATAGATGAAGTTGCCTATCAGTGGATTGGTGGCATGCCAAACCTTGAGGATGTATTAAATAAAGAATCGGAACAAAATATTGCGGGTGGGTTTGAAGTTAATACTATGCCGAGTATTAATTGGCAGCAATATCGGGATATTGTTACTAATGAATATGTTAAATATACACGCCGTGAACCCGATTTTGTTTTTGATATTGAAGAAAAAATAACAGCTGCTTATCTTCAAGCTGATTTTTCGTTTGGTGATTTTCGCGGCAATGTCGGCGTTCGTTATGTAGAAACGCAAACACAAATTATGTCTTCAGACAAAATAAACTACTTTTTAGATGATATAAATGATGCGACCGGTGAAGATATTCTTGGTGATGAGCGTTTGGTTGATGTTGAAACTACCACATTACGCACTGTCAAAGATGACAGATTCCTACCTAGCTTAAATTTAGTCTGGGAAGCGAGTGATTCTCTGGTTATCAGAGCCGCAGCTGCCAAAACTATGTCACGCGCACCTTTTAATGATTTAGGTGCACCGGAACAATTAACCTTCATATCACAAGAGTGGGCTGACGACCGACTCGAATTTAGAGGTAACCCAGTTGATCAAGGTTGGAGTGGATCGGGTGGTAATAAAGCATTACAGCCATTTGAATCTGTGCAACTCGATTTATCAGCTGAATATTATTATGGAACTGGTTCAGCGGTTGGCATCGCATTATTTAATAAGGACGTTGATAATTTCATAGTGCCTTTGATCATTACTTCAGAACGTCCATTCGATGGTTTTACAAATCCTTTTACTGGCGTTGAAATTGTTCCAGCTGGAGACATCACAGTAACACCATTTACCACCACTGCAAATGGTACTAATGCCACTTCTCGCGGAATCGAATTATTTGCTCAACATGCTTTTGATAATGGTTTTGGTATCAATGCTAACTATACCCTCAATGATACTAATCAAGCTGATGTCAGTGTTGATGGTGAAAAAGTAGGTGAATCAGCCTTAGTGGGCAGTGCCGATGATCAATTCAACTTTTCAGCTTACTTTGAAGACGATAACTACAGTGTTCGGGCATCTTATAACCGCCGTGGGAAAATGGCCTTAGGATTAGCTGATGGCTTAACTGTATCCCAAGAACCTTATCAACAAGTTGATTTAAATGCGTCATACAGCGTGATGGAAAATTTAGTGCTCTCGGCATCGGTTATTAATTTAACAAAAGAAGAGTCACGAACATTCTATGGTGATGATAGTAAAGCGCGACTTCGCAGTAGCAGCTATAGCGGTCGCCGGTATTATGCTGGACTAACCTATCGGTTTTAATTGTTAAGGTTTGGCTAAAACGTTTTATCAACAGGCTAACTAAGCACTTGTTAAAAAGAGTTTTTACGTACTCAGTGACAAGTTATAACCGTTTAATAAAACAAAATGAATACGGTTAGTTAGCGTGTTATCAACAGCTGATTTTAAAAGGCAAAATTATGAATACACTAAATATATTTAAACTTGTAGGGACCTCACTTTTAACTGTAAGTTTACTTAGCGCATGTGGTGGATCAAGTAATGACCCAAAAGTAGATAATGTACCAGTAACACCTGATGTTACACATGCTGAAATTGCAGGGACAATAATCAAAGGTGTTTTATCAAATGCAGATATCGCCGTTACTGCGCTCAATGGTAGTAATTTAACAATAAACAGTGCCAGCAATACCGATCAAGAGGGCCGCTTTTTTATTGAATTAAGCAGTGAGGCAGGTTTTGGGATCAATTCCACCGTAAAACTTAATATTTCAACCACGGATAGTTCTACAATGCAATGTGATGCGCTGCGCTGTGGTGATGCTGAATTTACACAATTAACCAGTGGTGCAGCAATTGCTGGGAGTGTATTTTCAACGTTAGGGCAATTAACGGTACCTTATGGCAATGATGCCGATGGTGTTGCAGACACAACTTTGCAAGCCAACGCATTAACAACTTTGGCGACTCAACTTGTAGAGCAACAAATTGCTGATGGTCGAAATGTATCAACTGCAGAGTTAATGACATTAGCACAGGCGCAAATGTCTGCGTTGTTGTTGCGAACTATGGGTTGGCAAACGGGCAATACTAATGTTTTTAACATGGCAGTGATAAGTGCTGACAAGCTCGACAACTTCATACTAGGTGAAAGTTGTGAAGAAAATGATAGCGCAGAACAAGTATGCTCAACGCAATATGCAGATGAGGCAATAATTAAACTATCGTTGTTAAATGCTTCTTTTGCACAGTTTAGTGAATCTGATAATTTAAAATCAGTGATGGATAATGCGCAGCAGAATATTAGGGCTGCACTAAACGATGACGCAGATGCGCTAGCTGCCTTTCGTCAGCGTATTTATGATGCCATTAGCAGTCATCCTCTAACCACTGAACTAGGCTTAACTGCAGATTCGATAGTTGATCTGTCATTACCGCTTTTTGATGAAGCATTATCAACAGGCCCACTTCAAGAAATCACCACACAAGAGAACTTAACTGGTGCAGTATTTACAGCTAGAAACGCAATTAGTGATGCTGAAAGTGCAGCTAAAGCCTTTGATAATAACCTAGATACTAAATGGCTTGATCATAATGATTGGTTGGGGGCACCAAGTGAAGCATCACCTTCATGGATACAAGTTGATTTTGCAAAGCCACAGGCTGTAAATAGTGTATTCATTACCAGTGCTAACGATGCGCCAGAGCGAGACCCAGAGAATTTTACCATATTGGGGTCTAATGATGGTGGAAAAAGTTGGTTTGAGCTTGCAAATATTATTGGTGCATCATTCGAGGATCGGCTTTCTCGCCAAGAATTTAGCTTCGTTAATGGACAAAAGTACCTTAGTTATCGAGTTAATATTACAAAAAATAAAAACAATGATGGGTTAGTGCAAGTTTCGGACATTCAGATGGTAGGCCCTGTTTTTACAAGTGTTGATCATACTGATATTACCAGCGGTACTACCAGTGCTAGTAATAGTATTGGGGATGCAGAAAATGCAGATAAAGCATTTGATAATGACCCTACAACAAAGTGGTTAGATCACAATGATTGGCAGGGGGCTCCAACTGAAGACAAGCCATCATGGATACAGATGGACTTTGTAAGTCCTGTAGCCGTGGATCAGTTAGTAATTGTCAGTGCTAATGATGCGCCTGAACGTGACCCAGAAAACTTTGCTTTACTAGCTTCTAACGATGATGGCACCACGTGGCAAAAACTTGCAACTTGGGTAGGAGAATCATTCGACTCTAGAGCACAGCGCAGAGCGTTTTCTTTTTCTAATCAACTAGCATTTAGTAGTTATCGTTTAGAAGTGACCAAAAATAAGAATAATGATGGTTTATTACAAATAGCTGATATCGATTTAATTGGCCCTGAATTGCCAGGAGAAGATCATAGTAAAGTTGCAGGAGCAAGCTACAGCGCACGTAATAGTATCAGTGATAGTGAAGGTGCAGCGCAAGCATTTGATAATAATGTAAATACCAAATGGCTTGATCATAACGATTGGCAGGGACCACCAACTAATGCTGATCCAGCTTGGTTGCAAGTTATTTTACCGCAAGCAAAAGCAGTTAATACACTGACACTCACAAGTGCAAGCGATGCCCCTGAGCGCGATCCTGAATCATTTACTTTAATGGCATCGATGGATGATGAAAACTGGTTGGATATCGGTGCATGGGTCGGCGAAAGTTTTGATCAGCGCCTAGAAAAAAGAACGTTTCCTGTGGCAAATACACTCGCGTATAGCCACTACCGACTTGCTGTAACTAAAAATGCCAATAATGATGGTTTAGTTCAAATTGCCGAAGTTGGTTTAATTGGTCCTGACTATGCTTTTAAAGATCTAACTTCACTTACCGGTAGTGTATTTAGTGCCCGCTTTAGTATTGGTGATGCAGAAAGTGCAGATAAAGCATTTGATGGTGATATACAGACCAAATGGCTGGATCATAATGATTGGCAAGGAGCGCCAACAGAAGAAAATCCAGCATGGATTCAAGTTGATTTTAGTGATCCGCAAACGGTCAGCGGTCTTGCAATAACTAGCGCCAATGATGCACCTGAACGAGACCCTGAGAACTTTAGTTTATTAGGTTCAAATGATGGAGGCCAAACCTGGACTGTTGTTTCATCATGGTTAGGCGAAAGCTGGGATGAGCGTTTGCAACGTCGTTCATTTGAATTCAATAATGGTTTTGCTTTTTTAAGCTATCGTCTTAGCATTAGCAAAAATGCAAATAATGACGGATTACTACAAATTGCTGAAATCGAGTTACTCGGATTAGAAAAATAATTTTAATTACTTACAGGTCAGAGGGCTATCCCTCTGGCCTTATTTTTAATGATTCTGAGTGGGACTTTAAATAAAGCTGCAACGATATTACTAAAATGAATAACTAGGATTTAGTCATGAGTAGTAAAAGACAATTTTTAAGACAATCGATAACCGCTGTACTAGCCGTAGGAGCGAGTACACTGACGGCAAAAGTATTGGCTCAAACACAGGTCGTTAATAAATCAATTAAAAGCTTAAATTCGCAACTTAAACCCATAGTGGTCTCAACGTGGCAACATGGTATAGCGGCTAATAAAGCCGCGTGGCAGGTACTTGCTGAGCATGGTAAAGCCATTGATGCTGTGGAAGCCGGTGTGCGAATTCCTGAAGCAGACCCGAATGTGATGACAGTAGGATATGGTGGTTACCCTGACAGAGAAGGCAACGTTACTCTCGATGCCTGCATTATGGATGAAAATCAAAACTGTGGCGCAGTTGCATTTTTACAACATATTAAGCATCCAATCTCGGTTGCCCGGTTAGTGATGGATAACACCCCGCATGTGATGTTAGTAGGTGAGGGGGCGCTGCAATTTGCTAAATCACAAGGGTTTATAGAAGAAAACTTATTAACTCCGCAAGCCAAAAAGGCCTGGCAAGATTGGCTGGTGGAATCAAAATATGCGCCCGTGATCAATATTGAAAATCACGACACAATCGGCATGTTAGCGCTAGATAGTAGTGGTGATTTATCTGGGGCGTGTACCACTAGTGGCGCGGCCTTTAAAATGTCAGGCAGAGTAGGTGATTCGCCCATTATAGGAGCCGGTTTGTACGTTGATAATGAAGTCGGTGCTGCAACGGCAACGGGCATGGGCGAGTTAATGATAAAAACGGTAGGCTGCCATTTAGTAGTTGAAATGATGCGCCAAGGTATGACACCTACTCAAGCGTGTAAGGCCGCAGTTGAGCGAATTGCCCATAAGCTGGGTGATTATAAACAGTTTCAAGTCGGTTTTTTAGCCTTGAGTAAATCTGGTGAATATGGCTCTTATTGTATTCAACCTGGTTTTAATTATGCAGTTACCTCAAAGGCAGGAAGTAAATTACTTGATTCGGCGAGTATTCTTTAAGTGCCGAATTAAAGAGTTTAAATAATGCGTGGTATTTTTTTAAATATGTGCAGCAAACTATAGAACTTTATTTATCATAATGTCCTTTGATTGATACCTATAGCTAGACTAACAATCAACGACTGAGCTTTTTGTAACAGGCAATGATGTTGAACAGGAGTAATTTGAACATTAAATAAAGTAATAAAATGTGAAAAGGGCGCTGTAATAGCGCCCTTTTAGTTATTTCTTTTCTTTCTCTTCGTCAGGTAAAGTGACGTTGAGCTCTAATACCGCTAAGTCATCTTCGTTTTGATCGAATTGGACTTGAACCGCGTCATTACTGATGTTGACGTATTTACGGATAACATCAAGAATATCCTGTTTTAATTGTGGTAAGTAATCAGGTGTACCACGCTGTGAGCGCTCATGCGCAACAATGATCTGCAATCGCTCTTTTGCTAGTGACGCTGTATTTTTCTTTTCTGAGCGGAAGTAGTCAAGTAGTGACACGTTAACCTCCAAATATCCGTTTGAACAAACCTTTCTTTTCTACATCTAAGAAGCGAAATTCGACTGTTTCACCTAATAAGCGATTAATTGCATCGGCATAAGCTTGCCCAGCATCAGACTCTGTATCTAATATAACTGGCTGGCCTGAGTTTGATGCACTTAATACCGCTTGTGATTCAGGTATTACACCTAACAATTCGATAGAAAGAATATCTTGCACATCTTCAACTGACAGCATTTCACCTTTAGCTACTCGCTCTGGGTTATAACGAGTCAGTAATAAATGTTCTTTTATGTTTTCAAGCCCTTCTTCAGCACGTTTAGATTTGCTATGCAAAATACCTAAAATACGGTCTGAATCGCGAACTGATGATACTTCAGGGTTCGTTGTTACAATTGCTTCATCAGCAAAGTACATTGCCATCATAGCGCCGGCTTCAATCCCTGCTGGCGAATCACAGACGATATAATCAAAGTCTTTTTTCAGCTCGTTTAATACGCGTTCAACACCTTCGCGAGTTAAAGCATCTTTATCACGGGTTTGTGAAGCAGGTAATAAAAATAATTTATCTACCCGTTTATCTTTGATAAGTGCTTGATTTAAATTTGCTTCACCGTTTATAACGTTAACAAAATCATAGACAACGCGACGTTCACAGCCCATGATCAAATCAAGGTTACGTAAACCGATATCAAAATCTATAATGACTGTTTTATAGCCCTTAAGTGCTAAACCTGTGCCAATTGCAGCACTTGATGTAGTTTTACCTACACCACCTTTACCTGACGTAACGACAATGACTTTTGCCATAAGATTTATCCTTTAACCAAAGCTGAAATTTCTAATGATTCATTTTTTTGTTGGATTTGTGCAGCGTTGCCCCAGAACTCACCTTGCAGAGAATCGCTGATCCAGTAGTTGCCATTGATAGAAACAAGTTCTGCTTCTAATTTTTGGCAAAAAATACGTGCTTCGTTGTAACCTTGTGCGCCTGCTATTGCGCGACCACGTAATGTGCCATAAATATGTACATTGCCATCAGCAATCACTTCTGCACCATGGCTTACCGCACCAATAACGATTAGGTCACGGTCTTTAGCATACACTTGTTGACCAGAGCGCACTGTGCCATTGATAACTTGGGCAGGTAAGTAAACTGTTTTCTCAACAATTGAAGTATTACTCTGCTTTGTAACAGGTTCACTCTTAACGTCTTGTGAATAATTTAAAACTGAGAGCCCAGCGGCTTTGGCTTGCGTATGTTGCTCATCAGAGCCATTACAGACTCCAACAGCATTAAAGTTCATTCGTTCTAATAAAGACTTTAGATGAACAAAATCAACAAGATTATTTTTTATCTCAATTAAATTAACAACAATAGGAGCACCCTCAAAAAAACGAGGGGCTTGGGCAATTTTTATATACAGTTGCTCAGCTAACAGGTTTATATCAGTACTATAAAGATGTAAAACTGATAACGTAAAAAGATTCCCTTTTAGCTCAAAAGTTTGGTCCGACATACACGCTCAATTGAATAGTGTGATCAGAAATCAATTTTAGATAAACGCAGGCTGAATAAGGCCTGTGTTTATATGGATAAGGTGAAATTTCTAATCTAATTTTTCTAACTTATTATGACTCTCATGTTATAGTGTGCAGCACTGTTAAGCAAGATTTTATAGGGTCATAATGCTGACTGCGGTATATAAAAGTAAGAAAAAAGCGGATACCTTCCTTTTTGTAGAAAAAAGAGATGATTTTAGCAAGGTACCGGAACCTTTAATGGCTATGTTCGGTCAACCTCATTACGTAATGTTAATTAATTTAGCAAAACGAACGCATTTAGGCGGGGCTGATTTAAGTTTGGTTGAGAAATCATTAACTGATGTCGGGTTTTATCTCCAGTTACCGCCACCTGAAGCTAACTTACTAGCTGAGCATAGAAAACAAAATGGAGTTGATAGTGACTAAACATATAATGACTAAATTGGCTGCAATTTTATGTAGTGCCTGTATCAGTACATCGGCACTGGCCAAGACCCAAGCACAATTTGATGAATATGTTGCAGGTTTAAAACAAGAAGCAGCACAAAAAGGCTACGATAGTCAATTAATTGAAGATGCCTTCGCTACAGCACACTTTAAAGAAAAGGTAATTTCTGCTGATAAAAATCAGCCTGAAGTTAAAGAAACCTTAGAGACTTACTTACCAAAGCGTGTGCCACAATGGAAAATTGACCGCGCACGAAAGCTATACGCTGAAAATAAAGATATTTTAGAACAAATTGCAGCCGAGTACGGCGTGCAGGCACGCTTTATTGTTGCGTTATGGGGCCTTGAAAGTAATTTTGGTAAAATCCAAGGTGGTCACAACGTTATTTCATCGGTAGTCACGCTGGCTTTTGATGGCCGTCGCGAAACTATGTATAAAAACCAACTATGGGCCGCGCTTGATATTTTAAAGGAAGGGCACATTACTTTAGATAAATTCAATGGTTCATGGGCAGGTGCAATGGGGCAAACGCAATTTATGCCAACCTCATTTAATGCCTACGCGGTAGATTATGATAAAGATGGTCGAAAAGATATTTGGACCACCCAAGTTGATGCCTTTGCATCAATAGCTAACTATTTAAAGCAAGCTGGCTGGAATAGTGATCTTACTTGGGGTCGTCAAATTAAGTTACCACAGAGCTTCGAACCTAGCTATGTATTGCAACGTGGAACTAAAACACGTACTCAATGGTTAGAGTTTTGGGCTGATTCAGAGCGTTCACTAGCTGATTGGCAAGCTTTAGGTGTACGTAAAATGGATGGTACTGATTTACCAGCCGTAGATGTAACGGCGGCATTGGTTATGCCTGATGATATGAATGGCCGTATGTATTTAGCTTATGATAATTACAAAGCGTTAATGCATTGGAATCGCTCATATTACTTTGCCACCAGTGTTGGTTACTTGTCTGATCGCATTGGTTACCCAGCGATTTAATAAGTAATTAGGTGCTAGGCTCTAGGTAATTAGGTACTAGGGCGTTTACAGAAAGCGCGAGTTTATCTCGCGCTTTGCTTTGTAAAAAATGTATAAACTTGCAAGGGTCGGTAGGCTTTAAGTTGTATGTCCGGAGTTAAACTTGACTGCGTAGGTTGGGTAGAGTGCAGCGAAACCCAACGAAAAATCCTCTGTAAACCTGAACTAAAAAACTGCATTAATTAATAAGCGTTATATTTATTCTGTGTTGTGTTTAAAAGCTTGTTATAACTACTTTTTCACCAGTTTCAAATTATAAAAATTATCTCTGATAAACTTATAAAGCCTTAAATTTGGCCCATGTTCTATTAAATCTTTAATAGGTAAAGTCCATTCATCAAAACCTTTCATTTTAATAACCAATATGTGCATCTCAGCTTCCTCTGCATTACTACCTGCGACAGCACGCTTATGGCCAATTTCATAACGCATGGATTCTAGTCGGTCTTTATAAATAACATCAGTACCGAACACACCATCTCGAATATGTAGTTTCCCTTTGCTAATCCACGCAGCTGGTTTAGTTCCGTTCTTAAACCAAAATATGAATGAAGCTAAGTAGCAAATAGTAATAATTGATAATGAATACACCCATTCCAACCCAAGCTCTGCAAGTAAAAGTACCACGAAAATCATTGGTGATAGAGAGGCTAAAAATATCTGAAAATAATCTCGATTTCGAGGTAACACCATAATTGAATTTAACACCATTCCTTAGATAGCATAGCGACTCAGCCTTCCTATTTGAGTAATTGATAATACACTAAAACGGCAATTATTATAAATCGTGATAATTCCAGTAATAACTGCTTTTGTAAACAGTTAATTAAACTAACTGGAATTATGGCTTGTAATTTTGCAACAAAACAACGGTGAATAAAGCTATCGGAAAAATCGCAATCTGTATTTACTTGTTACCTAACAGGTACAAGTTATCTTTTTTATTTACCACAAAGGCGCTTAGCGCTGCACCGAGTAAAAATTTTTGGACTTTTATTTACTTCTCGGTGAACTCGGTGAACTCGGTGTGCTCTGTGGTTAATTTCTTTAGTAACTAGCAACCTAACAAACCGCGTTTCAATAATGTAGTCAGGATTGTCAAAATGATGCCAACATGAGATTAAATTAGGTATTTGTCTGGCTCTAACTAGCACAACTTATCTTTTTATTCACCACAGAGAACACAGAGGCGCTTTGCGCTGCACAGAGTAAAAATTTTTGTACTCTTATTCACTTCTCGGTGAACTCTGTGGTTAAACTTTTTTAGAACCTAGAACCTAGAACCTAGAACCTAGAACCTTGAACCT